>NZ_JBGLYN010000006.1:0-116483 GCF_047304045.1 Variovorax sp. Varisp85 | reverse complement strand
CCCCCCCCCTGCTCCCCCCCACCCACCCGCTCTTCTTTCCTTTTTTTGTCTCCCCCCCCCCCCGCGGGCGGGGGGGGGGGGGGGCGCCCCCCAGGCGGCGTCCGATGAGGCGCTGCTTTTTTTCGAAGGCCGCTGTGCCCCCATCCCAGCCTTCCCCCAGAGGGGGAAGGAGCAATACTTCAGGGCGAGGTTTCGCATGGCTTCAGTGCTCCACGCCGAGATACGCCCGAATGACGTCCTCGTTGTTCCGCACCTCATCCGGCGTGCCGTCGCCGATCTTCTTGCCGTAGTCCAGCACCACCACGCGGTCGGAGATGTCCATCACCACGCCCATGTCGTGCTCGATCAGCACGACGGTCGCGCCGAACTCGTCGTTCACGTCGAGGATGAAGCGGCTCATGTCCTGCTTCTCCTCCACGTTCATGCCCGCCATCGGCTCGTCCAGCAGCAGCACCTGCGGCTCCATCGCGAGCGCGCGGCCGAGGTCGACGCGCTTCTGCAGGCCGTAGGGCAGGCGGCCCACCGGCGTCTTGCGGTGCGCCTGGATTTCCAGGAAGTCGATGATGTGCTCGACGAACTCGCGGTGCGCGAGCTCTTCGCGCTCGGCCGGTCCCCAGCGCAGTGCCTGCGCGAGCAGGCCGCTCTTCATCTTGAGGTTGCGGCCCGTCATGATGTTGTCGAGCACGCTCATGCCCTTGAAGAGGGCCAGGTTCTGGAAGGTGCGCGCCACGCCCATCTCGGCCACCTGGCGCGAGTTCATGTGCTTGAAGGTCTGGCCCCGGAAGGTGATGGAGCCCTGCTGCGGCCAGTACACGCCGTTGATGCAGTTCAGCATCGAGCTCTTGCCCGCGCCGTTCGGCCCGATGATGGCCCGCACCTCGTGCTCGCGCACGTTGAAGCTGATGTCCGTCAGCGCCTTCACGCCGCCGAAGCTCAGCGAGATGTTCTGCACGTCGAGGATGACCTCGCCGTCCTTGCGGCCGCCTCGGGTCGTTGTTGCAAGCATGGAGGCCTCGGTGTGGTTGTGCGCGTTCATGCGGCCGCCTTGACCAGTGGAAAGCGCTTCGCGTCGACGATCTTCAGCGTGGCACTCACCGAGCCCGTGCGCCCGTCCTCGAACTTGACCTGCGTCTCGATGAACTGCTCGGTCTTGCCGCCGTAGAGCGCACTGACCAGCACCGCGTATTTCTCGGCGATGAAGCCGCGGCGCACCTTGCGCGTGCGGGTCAGCTCGTCGTCGTCGGGATCGAGCTCCTTGTGCAGCACCAGGAAGCGCGCGATCTGCGTCTCGCCCATGGCGTCCTCGCTTGCAAGGTCGGCATTCACCTTGGCGATGCAGTCGGCCACCAGCGCCAGAACCTCGGGCTTGCCGGCCAGGTCGACGTAGCCGCCGTACGCCAGCCCGCGGCGCTCGGCCCAGTTGCCGACGGCCTCGTAGTCGATGTTGATGGCGGCGCACACTTCGTCGCGGCCGTTGCCGAAGCACACGGCTTCCTTGATCTGCGGGAAGAACTTGAGCTTGTTCTCGATGTAGTTGGGTGCGAAGATCGCGCCGCCCACGAGCCGGCCCACGTCCTTGGCGCGGTCGATGATGCGCAGGTGGCCCTCGCTGTCGAGCACGCCCGCGTCGCCGGTGTGGAAGTAGCCGTTCGCGTCCAGCACCTCGGCGGTGGCATCGGGGCGCTTGTAGTACTCCTTGAGCACCGACACGCCGCGCACCAGCACCTCGCCGTCCTCGGCGATCTTCAGCTCGATGCCCGGCGCGGCCGTGCCCACGGTCTGCAGCTTGACCTTGCCGTCCTGCTGCAGGCACACGTAGGCGCAGGTCTCGGTCTGGCCGTAGAACTGCTTGAGGTTCACGCCGATGGAGCGGTAGAAGCGGAACAGGTCGGGCCCGATGGCGGCACCGGCCGTATAGGCCACGCGGATGCGGCTCATGCCCAGCACGTTGCGCAGCGGCCCATAGATCAGCAGGTTGCCCAGGCTGTACATGAACCGGTCGCCGGTGCCCACGGGCGCGCCGTTGAGGATGTCCGCGCCCACGCGCTGTGCCAGGGCCATGAACTTCGCGTACAGCCAGCGCTTGGGCGCCGCCGCGTCTTCCATGCGGATCGACACTGCAGTGAGCAAGCCTTCGAAGGTGCGCGGCGGGCCGAAGTAGTAGCTCGGGCCGATCTCGCGCATGTCGTTCATCACTGTCTCGGCCGACTCGGGGCAGTTGAGCGTGAAGCCGCCCACCAGCCACTGTGCCACCGAGAACAGGTGGTCGCCCACCCACGCCATCGGCAGGTAGCTCATGATGTTGTCGCCGGGGCCGAGCCTGTCGGTCTCCACGCCGCCGCGACCCGCTGCGATGAAACTCGCATGCGTCTGGCACACGCCCTTGGGGCGCCCGGTGGTGCCCGAGGTGTAGAGGATCACGCCCACGTCGGTGGCTTCGCCGCCGGCCACGGCGCGGTCGTAGTAGCCCAGGTTGGCCTTGTCGAATTCGCGACCCAGCGCGCGCAGCTGCTCGTAGCTCATCAGCCCCGGCTGGTCGTAGTGGCGCAGGCCCTTGGGGTCGTCGTAGATGATGTGGCGGATGCCGTGCTGCTGGTCTTTTTGCAACTCGCGGCACTCGAGCAGCTTGTCGACCTGCTCCTGGTCTTCGACGACCACGAACTCCACGGCCGCGTCCTGCAGCATGAAGACCATTTCACTCGCCACCGCGTCCTGGTACAGCGGCACCGGCACGCCGCGCAGGCTTTGCGCGGCGATCACCGCCATGTAGAGGTGTGGCCGGTTGGCGCCGACGATGGCGAGGTTGTCGAAGGCCTTGAAGCCGAGGCTCGCGAGGCCGCAGGCCATTTCGCGCACTTCCTGCGCCACGGCGTTCCAGGTCCAGGTTTGCCAGATGCCGAGGTCCTTCTCGCGCACGGCGGGCGCCTCGGGTTGGGCCTCGGCATGCGCGAGCAGCAGACGGGGGAAGGTGGGGGCGGTTGTTTGCACAGTGGGCGGATCGTAGGTCTCACTTTGACGCCCGGTTGTCATTCCAACGACAATCCTAGGGACACTACTCCCCGGAGTTTCCCGATGCCTCACGGCAATCTCAACCACAACGTGCTCGGCGGTTCGATCAAGGATCGCGTGCGTCCCGCCAATGCCGCGGAACTCGAAGGCATCCCCTGGCTGCCCACGCTCACGCCCGCCGAGCGCCGCCGCGCCGAAGCCGCGCTGGTGGTGGGCGAGGCCGAGCCCGGCGACCTGGTGTGCCGCGTCGGCCGCTCGCCGACCTACTGGTTCGGCGTGGTCGAGGGGTTGCTCAAGATGAGCAACGACAACGCCGACGGCGGCTCGGTCACCTACACCGGCGTGCCGCCAGGCGGCTGGTTCGGCGAAGGCACGGTGATGAAGCGCGAGCCCTACCGCTACAACATCCAGGCGTTGCGGCGCAGCCTGGTGGCGGGGCTGCCGATCGAAAGCTTCCACTGGCTGCTCGACCACTCCATCGGCTTCAACCGCTTCGTGATGAACCAGCTCAACGAGCGGCTGGGCCAGTTCATCGCGGCGCTGGAGATCGACCGGCTCAACAACCCCGACGCGCGCGTGGCACGCAACCTGGTGTCGCTGTTCAATCCGGTGCTGTACCCGGGCGTGGGCGAGGTGCTGCGTATCACGCAGCAGGAGCTGGCCTACCTGGTCGGCCTCTCGCGCCAGCGCGTGAACGAGGCGCTGAACGGCCTCTCGGCACAGGGCCTGATCCGCGTGGAGTACGGTGGGCTGCGCGTGCTCGACCTGCCGGGCCTGCGCGCGACCGCGATGTCGAACAAGAAGAACGCCTCGGCGGAAACGGAAAACACATGACCCTCAAAGACCAGCTCCAGGTGGTGCCCGCGAACGCGGAAGCCGCCTTCATCTCGCCGTCAGAGGCGCCGAAGACGAAGGCCGAGGACGCCGGCCCGACGCTGCAGGAGGCCATCGAACGCAACGACGCGTTGAACGAGAAGCTCGATGCGCTCAACGAAATACTGGCCAAGCCGCTCAGCGAAATTCTTGCCGACCGCGAGAAGTCCGAAGAGGCCGCGCTCGCGTGGGACCGCTTCGGCGCGATGTGGATGCTCTCGCAGCGCGCGATGCGACGCGTGGCGCTCGACCTTGCGGCGCAGCTCGGCGTGAGCGAGGAAGAAGTCGTCGCGCGTGCCATGGCCAATGCCAATGCGGTACTCAACGGCGCAGACGAGGTCGACCTCGACGGCACCATCGCGCCTGCGCAGCTGCAGCACATCGCCCGCCACCGCAACTTCCTGCGCAAGCAGTTCCGTACCGGTTGAGCACCAGGGCCTCTCGATACCGCTTAACCTCCCCGCCTTCGTTCAAGAAAGAGCTTCCCGATGACCGCTTCCCACCTCACCCTTATCACCGGCGCCTCGCGTGGCCTGGGCCGTGCCATGGCCGAACAGCTGCTGCAGGCCGGCCACACGGTGCTGGGCATCTCGCGCAAGCAGGATCCGGCGCTTGCTGAGGTAGCCAAGGCCGCCGGGGCCGAACTCGTGCAATGGGAGCAGGACCTGTCCGACCCCGTGGCCGCATCGGCCCGCGTGTCGGCTTGGCTCAAGACCATTGACGCGCAACGCTTCGACAGCGTCACGCTCATCAACAACGCCGGCACCGTCGGCAACCCCGCGCCGCTGTCCAGCGCCGTCGAGGCCGAGCTGTCGCTGGCCCTGCGCATCGGCCTCGAAGCGCCGATGCTGCTGACGGCCGCGTTCCTGGGCGCGACGCGCGAATGGCGTGGTGCACGCAAGGTGCTGAACATCTCGTCGGGCCTGGGCCGCAACGCCATGGGCAGCCAGGCGCCTTACTGCGCGTCCAAGGCCGGCATGGACCATTTCTCGCGCGCCGTGGCGCTGGAAGAAGCGAATGCGCCGAACGGTGCGCGCATCGTCTCGCTGGCGCCTGGCATCGTCGACACCGACATGCAGGTGCAGCTGCGCGGCGCATCGGCCGAGAAGTTTCCGGACCGCACGCGCTTCGTGAGCATGAAGGAGGACGGCCGGCTCGACAGCCCCGCCACCGCAGCGGCCAAGGTGCTCAACTACCTGGCGCGCGAAGACTTCGGCAACAACCCCGTGGCCGACGTGCGCGATCCGGCCTGAACGCAGAAGAAGCGAGCGAGCACACCATGGCCACCGCCAAGTCGATCGACACCAACGACTACAAGCTCTTCCCGTCGCCGAGGAACGTGCATCGCATCGTCTTCGAGCATCAGGTCTTCGTGCCGTATCCGTACGCGCTGATCGTGATGGATGAGTTCTACTTCAAGGGCCGCTACAGCCTGTTCTCGGCCTGCAGGATGAGCGACGGGAAGATGGGGCAGGTGGCGACGTTCGAGGACGCGGCGGACGTGGAAATCTTCAACAGGAAGTTCACGCCGGACTGAGCCCGGTATTTCTCCCTTCCCTTCCGGGGGAGGGCAGGGGGGGGGGCAAGCGGCGCATCCATCGCTCATGGCATGTTCGGCGCCGTCAGCCCCCATCCCAACCTTCCCCCAAAGGGGGAAGGGGCAAGAAGGGCTACTCGATCGTCGCGCCCGAGGCTTGCACGATGCCCTTCCACTTCTCGTAGTCGGTCTTCAGCAGCGCGCCGAACTGCTCCGGCGTCATGCTTTGCGGCTCCGCGCCCTGGGCAATGATGGCCGCCTTCATTTCGGGCGTGGCCAGCAGTTTGTTGATCGCCGCATTCAGTGTGGCGACGACGTCCTTGGGCGTGCCGGCCGGCACGAAGACGCCGTACCAGGTGCTCACGTCGAAGTCCTTGTAGCCCAGCTCGGCCACGGTGGGCGTGTCGGGCAGCGAGGTGCTGCGCTTGGCGGAGGTGACCGCCAGCGGGCGCAGCTTGCCGGCCTTGATCTGGGCCATGGCCGAGGGCACCGACGACACCATCAGGTCGACGTTGCCCGCGAGCACGTCCATCATGGCCGCGTTGGAGCCCTTGTAGGGCACGTGGCGCATCTTGATCTTGGCGGCGCCGTTGAAGATCTCGCCGGCCAGGTGGATGGTGGTGCCGTTGCCTGGCGAGCCGTAGGTGACCGTGTCGGGCGCGGCGCGCGCAGCCGTGACCACGTCGTTCAGCGTCTTGAACTTCGAGTTGGCCTGCGTGACGATCACCACCGGCGTGTAGGCCACGTGGGCTACGGCGGTCAGGTCCTTCACCGGGTTGTAGCTCAGGTTCTTGTAGAGCCAGGGCGCGACGACCATGTTGTCCTTCTGGCCCATCACGATGTCGTAGCCCGTGGGCGCGGCGCGCGCGGCCTCGGCAATGCCGATGGTGCCGCCGGCACCTGCGCGGTTGTCAGGCACCACGGTCCAGTGGTTCGCCTCGGTGAGCTTCTGGGCCACGAGGCGCGCCAGGATGTCGGTGCCGCCTCCGGGCGGGAAGGGCACGATCATGCGGATGGGCTTGGCGGGGTAGGACTGCGCCTGTGCAGCCGTGGCAAAGGCCAGGGGAAGTGCCAGCGCGAGGGCCAGCGAGCGGATGAGTTTGCGGATCATGGGGTTGTCTCTGTATGGGGGCGAATCGGGTTGCAGACTTGAGGCCTCGTCGGGCACTGCACCGGGGTGCAGTGTGCCGGAAGCGGAGCCGCAGGGTTTTCGTGGTTCGCGAAGGGCCTCTTCTCGGGCTGCGGCGGCTCCGCAACGTGCATTGCTTCACGAATTGCGCACGTGCGCACGCGATGGCTACTTTGGGTTGCTTTCGGGGTGGCCAGAGCGGGTTACATAATCCAACAAAACGGCCCCCCAGACCCTGAGGGCGGCCAATCAGGGAGTCTCATGTTCATCTTCGATCGTGCGAGTGCGCGTGCTCGCCCGCGCCCGTGAAAAGGCGCGTCACCCTCCGCTCGCCCTTGGGCGACGCGTTGCAGTTCCATCGCCTGGCCGGGCGCGAAGCGCTGCACCAGCTCTTCGAATTCGACGTCGACTTGCTGGGCCACAGCAACGCCATCGACCCGAAAGCCCTGCTCGGCAAGACGGCCACCGTGGCGATGGAAACCGAGCGCGGCGACCTGCGTTATCTCGGCGGCATCGTCACCTGCTTCGGCCTGATTGAAGAAGACGCGCGCCAGTCCTTCTACGAGATGAAGCTGCGCCCATGGCTGTGGCTGGCAACACGTCGGAGCGACTTCCGGGTCTTCCAGGGCAAAACCGTCCCCGACATCCTCACCGAAGTGCTCGACAGCTACGGCTACCCCATCGAGAAGAGGCTCAGCCGCGAATACCGGTCGTGGGACTACTGCGTGCAGTATCACGAAAGCGATTTTTCGTACATCTCGCGCCTGTGCGAATTGGAAGGCATCTACTACTACTTCAGGCACGAAGCAGAGCGGCACGTGCTGATGTTCGCGGACGACATCGCCATCTCCCACGATCCGTTGCCCGGAGGCGATACCGTGCGCTTCCACCCGCTGGAGAAAGCGGGCATGACCGGAGGTGGCTCAAGTCCGAGCGAGCGCATCTATGAATGGCAGTCCGGCGAAGAAATCCGCCCGGGGTTTCATTTCACCAACGACTACGACCCCCTCAAGCCCAGGGCGGACCTTTCCAACCAACGTCAAATGCCCCCAGGCCATGCCCATGACTCCTTCGAACTGTACGAATGGCCTGGTGGCTACAAGCAGCACAACGACGGCGAAGCCTACGCGCGCATCCGTACTGAAGAACAGTTGAGCGAGCGCAGTGCTGCGAGCGGGCATTCCAACAGGCGCGATCTGGCGCCGGGCCACACCTTCCAGCTCGCCAGCCACCCGAGGGAAGACCAGAATCAGAAATACCTTCTGACCGGCGTCGAGTACGAGCTGCAGGAAAATCTTCAAGCCAGCGAAGGTGCCGACGCCTCCGAAGGCTCCGTTCAGCGTTTCGCCTTCAAGGCGCAGCCCGTGACTTACGCATGGCGACCGCCGCGCACCACGCCCAGGCCGCGCACACGTGGCCCGCAGACGGCCATCGTGGTCGGCCCGGAGAACGAAGAAATATGGGCCGATCGGTACGGCCGCGTCAAAATCCAGTTCTACTGGGATCGTCTGGGTCAGCGTAACGAGAACTCCAGTTGCTGGGTGCGCGTGGCCATGTCTTGGGCCGGCGCGACCTTCGGCACCGCGGCCTTGCCGCGCATCGGCCAGGAAGTCATCGTCGATTTCCTGAGCGGCGATCCGGACTACCCCATCATCACAGGGCGTGTGTTCAATGCCGAGAACATGCCCGCGTGGCACCTGCCCGATCAGAAGAACCTCTCGGGCATTCGCAGCCGCGAACTGAGCCCAGAAGGCAGTTCTGGCGGGACGCGCGGCAATCATCTGGCGCTGGACGACCATCCCGGAAAAATCCAGGCCCAGCTCAAGAGCGATCACCTCAGCAGCAGCCTGAGCCTGGGCCACATCGGCCGCATCGACGACACGGCAGGCCGCAAAGACGACCGAGGCCAGGGCGCCGAACTGCGCACCGATGGCCACGCCGCGGTGCGCGCAGCCAGGGGCCTGCTGCTCACCACCGAGACACGGCCCCATGCGCAGGGCCACATCACCGATCTGGGCGAAACGGTCGCGCGCCTGACGGCCGCGCGCGATCTGCATGAACGCCAGAGCCAGACCGCCCAACAGGCCAAGGCGCACGGGGCGGGCGATCAGGACGCCGTCACCCAAGCGCTGAAGGAACAGAACGACGCCATCAAGGGCAGGGGTGGCGACAGGCAGGATGGCCGGTTTCCGGAGCTCGACGAACCCCATCTGGTGATCGCCAGTGCGGCGGGCATCCAGAGCACGGCGGCAGGCGCCACGCACATCGCCAGCATCACCCACAACGCATTGAGCAGCGGCGGCCACACCAGCATCAGCGCGGGCAAGAGCTTCCTGGCCAGCGTGAAGGAAGCCGTGCGCCTGTTCGCCTACAAGTCCATCCGCCTGACTGCGGCGACCGCCGGCATCGACATCGTCGCCCTGCAAAACAGCATCAACCTCCTGGCGAAGCTCGACATCAAGCTGGAGGCCGAAAAGATCAGCATCACCGCCAAGGAAGAGATCCTGATCAACGGGGGCAGCAGCTTTACCAGGTGGAACGCCTCGGGGATCGTGCATGGCACCCGCGGGCTTTGGCGCGAGCATGCGGGGGGCCACAGCTTTGCGGGGCCTATGAGTATGGAAAAACTTCTGCGGATGCAAGGCGTCGGTCACGACGACAAATACAGCGTTCGCTTCGCCCCTCTTGGCAGCGACGAAGTCTTCAAGCATGTGGAAATGGCAGGGCTGCCTTACAAAATCCTTGACGAGCGGCAAGCCATCACGGCCGAAGGGATCATTCCGGACGACGGACGACTTCCAAGAATCACCTTCGAGACGCCCGACGAGGCGACGCTGATCGTGGGTGAAGAGACGTGGGACTGGAACCCAGTTCCCACGATTCGCACGCGGCAGAGCGATCCCAATACCGCCGAAATAGAAAGCCAGGAGGCCGTCGAGAGCGATGGCGTGGACGACGGCTTGGACACCATCGAAAACTCAAAGTACGCCCAATCAGGCGTCGGTTCTGGCCTCAACCATTTTCTTTCTGAATCGGCGGTGGAAGCCCATCTGAATGGACTGGCCTGAGTTCTTGGATATGACATGTCAAAGCTGATATCCGCTACCTATCACCCCAACATCGAAGTCGCAGAGTTCATCTGTGAGGATGGCCGCCATTTGCTGCGCTCCGGTGGAACACTGCCATGGCGAATCAACAACCCCGGCGACTTGACGGCTCGAATGGTAGGTGGCGCGCCCGCCCCCAGGAAGGCCAAAGGCTATGTCGGGTTTGCCACGACCAAATCCGGCAGAACCTTCCTGATCTTTCCCGATGAGGATTCCGGGCGGACAGAGCTGAAGGCAAACCTGAAACGCTTGCACGGCGATCGAACCATCCCCGAAGCCATTCCTGTCTATGCCCCCAAGGGGGAAAACAACACGGAAAAATACGCAAACGACCTGCTCCGCACGAGCGGCATTCCGGCCGACCGGAAGCTCAGCGAATGCACCGACGCCGAGCTCGAAAAGATAGTGGACAGCATCTCGGAAATCGAGGGCTACCACGCCAAGCCTGAAACCCGCAAGGAAACATGGGTGGTCGTGAGCACGATCAACGCCACCAATGGCAGCCAGCCCTTGCCCGACACGGAAATCATCCTGCAAAGAGGAAGCAGGGAGGAAAAGGTCAAATCCGATGCCACAGGCCGCTTCCCGTTGGTGATCCATCCTTCGGACAAGGCCGCTGTGCACGTCAAGGTCACAGACCCGAAGACCAAGGAGCCCGTGAAGGTCGGGACGATTCAAGGCGACACCGGTCAGGACTTCAATCTTCTGGCGAAGTTCAGAAAATGGAAAGGTGTTGCGGGCTCGGAGAAGATCAACAGTTCGACGCCCGGCCAGAAGAAACCGATGAGCTACGTGGTGCAGCCCGGAGACAGCCTGGGAAAGATCGCGAAGCTGTATCGCACCAGCGTTGCCGCAATCAAGGATGCCAACGAGCTGAGCAGCGACCGGATCTATCCTGGCGAAGTGCTGCTGATTGGTGGGAGGGGCAAGGAGCCTGGCGCAGCACAGTCGGCTTCAATTTCCACCGCACCAAAAACTGCATCAGCAAGCACGCCACTAATTCCGAAAGCCCGACCTCGTGCTGCTCCGCCAGCAGCGCCTATTCCGTCAAGCACGCAACCCTCGGATTCGGAACGATCCAAGGAGGGAACGGGAAAGGTCTTGGCACTGATCAATCCGTGGCCTGGGCGAGCGCCGTGGATGCCTATTGCGATTGTGGAGGCGAAGCTTAGAGCTGGTGAAACCGAATCTACTCTGCAAGACAAAATAAATTATCACGTCGAAATCAACGATGGCTTGAAATCTCTGAACGGGAACAGCAACGCGTGGTGTGCTGCTTTTGTCAATTGGTGTCTGTCGCAGGCAAAATATCCGATCGACAACGTCAATTTTCCCAATCACAGGACCGCGAAAGCGCGTGCACACGGCTTTTACGAAGTAGACGGGCCTAAGGAAAAATCTGAAAAAGTAGGACAAATGATCCGAAACCCTTTGTTTGTGGAATTGGATAAGCCAATATACGGCGCTATCGCGATGGTCACGTCAAAATCCGGTCACGGACATCATGTCGGCTTCGTCTATGCAAAGTATGGCAGTGAAGATCTAATTCTTCTTGGAGGAAATCAACGCAATCAAATAAGATTTTCCCCTTTTTCGAAGGAGGTGAGGGCTGCTGCGAAAGTAAAGGGGAAAAATGGAAAAATGGAAATCAAAAAATCGGGAAGCTCGGATTATTTGAAATACTTTGTTCCCATTTCTTATTATGAGCAAGCTAAAGAAGATCTAAACGATCCCGGGTTGGAGGAGGCGGATTCTGTGCCATTGAATCTGATGCTGGGAATACCTCTCGAAAAACGAGAAAAAAGCGCAAGTCAATCAAACAGAGATATTTTGTAACGGGAGCTGAGTATGACGAATTTTTTGTTCTTCAAAAATTTGGTTTTTGCATCTTGGGTGGCCTTTTTGTTTGGTTTTTCTTTGAACTCATTTGCGGGATATAGGAATGATCGACTTGTGGTTTGGGTGAACCTGGAGAGAGGGGGCAAGGGGTTGAATGTTGATGAGGTAATTCATGATTTCATACATTCAGGTCGAGTTGATTCGAGTTGCGGCGTGCGCTGGGAGCAGTGGGGGTCAACCTTGTATATGAGGAAGCGCCCTGATGGAATTACTGATGATCTGATTCGAAAGGTTTTTATTGAAAAAGACAGGCCATCGCTTCAGCGTTTGAATCACTTGCTAAAATCGTTCAAAGATCCCGAAATTGGGGCGGATGAAGGATTGGATGGCGTCGTGGTTTACTCCAGCAAAGGTGGGGCTCGCATGATGAATTTCATAAGAGGTAGGAAGAAGATCAAAAGCTACTCGTTGACTTCGAACAATTCCTTGGTTAAGGCTCAAGATGTCGAAGAAGCGTTTTGCGTGCTTTTGCCTCCCACAACCCGCGCGCCGTAGAGCTTTCGATCGCTCCACGGGTCGTGCGAGCAACTAGCGCGGTATTGACACCGGCTGCCGCGAGGCAAATACTTCACCGAATGGTTGAGTATTTTTGGCTCGCCCGCCGCGCGTCCACCGCGCAATGGGCTTCACAGGAGACTCCCATGCTCGGAAACATCAACGCCGTGGCCAACCTCGCGGTGAAAGACCTGGCCGTGGCGCGCCGCTTCTACGAAGACACGCTGGGCCTGACACAGGTCGATGCGCAAGGCGAGGAGGTGATCGTCTATCGCAGCGGCACTACGCGGATCAACGTCTACCGCTCCTCATTCGCCGGCACCAACCAGGCCACGGCCGTGACCTGGTCGGTCGATGGCGATATCGAGCGGCTCGTGGCGGCGCTCAAGGCCAAGGGCGTGCGCTTCGAGCACTACGACATGCCCGGCATGAAGCTCGAAGGCGACATCCATGTCATGGACCACATGAAGGTCGCCTGGTTCAAGGACCCGGACGGCAACATCCTCAACCTGATCAACGGCTGATGAGGATGCCGCGGCCGAACCCGGTCAGCCGAAGTTCTTCGCCGCGAAGTCCCAGTTCGCCAGCTTGGCCAGGAAGGTCTCGACGAACTTCGGGCGCAGGTTGCGGTAGTCGATGTAGTAGGCGTGCTCCCACACGTCCACCGTCAGCACCGGGGTGTCGCCGGTGGTCAGCGGCGTGCCCGCGGCGCCCATGTTCACGATGTCCAGCGAGCCGTCGGCCTTCTTCACCAGCCACGTCCAGCCCGAGCCGAAATTGCCCACGGCCGACTTCACGAAGGCTTCCTTGAACGCGTCGTAGCTGCCCCACTTGGCGTCGATGGCCTTGGCCAGGGCACCGGTCGGAGCGCCGCCGCCCTGGGGCTTCATGCAGTTCCAGAAGAAGGTGTGGTTCCAGATCTGTGCGGCGTTGTTGTAGATACCGCCGCTGGACTTCTTGACGATCTCCTCGAGCGTCATCGATTCGAACTCGGTGCCCTTCTGCAGGTTGTTGAGGTTCACCACGTAGGCGTTGTGGTGCTTGCCGTAGTGGTATTCGAGGGTTTCCTTCGAATACTCGGGCGCCAGTGCGTCGAGGGCGTACGGCAAGGGAGGGAGCATGTGTTCCATGGTGGGTTTCCTTTGGTAGTGATGAAAAAAATCAGGTGCCCTGCCTGGGGCTGACCTGGTAGGCGCAGCGCCGCGCGCCCGCGAGCACGTGCTCGACGCGGCTGACGCTCACGTCGGGCCCCAGCACCGCGTCGAAAAGCTGCAGTTCGCTGCGGCAAAAGCCTGTGCAGGCCTGTGCCGCGGTGCAGATGGGGCAGTGGTTCTCGATGAAGAGGAAGCCGTCGCCCTCGGGCCGGAACTCGGCCATGTAGCCTTCGCGGCTGCGAATGTCGGCCAGCCGCTCCAGCCGCGTCTGGAGGCTGCGCGCGCCGCGCAGGGCCTCGGCGTAGTTGGCGCGCATGGTGTCTTCGCGCGCGGCGATGAGCTGGTCCATGCCGGTGTTTCCGAACACGCGGATCACGGCACTGATCATCTGCACCGTCATCTCGGCATGCGTGTCGGGAAAGCGCTTGTGGCCTTCGCCGGTGAGCCGCCAGATCTGCGTCGGCCGCCCGCGCCCGCCGGGGCGGCTTTGCGCATCGACCAGGCCGTCGGCCTCCAGCTTGACCATCTGCTGGCGCACCGCTTCCACCGTGACCTTCAGCACCTTGGCGATGTCGGGAATGCCGAGCGCCCCGCGCGTCTTGAGCGTGGACAGGATGCGGTCGGCCGGCTGGTGCGGCAACCAGGCGGGCTTGGCGTCGATGGGGGCGGGCATGGACGGCTTCGTGGGGGATGCGCAGGATCGATCTGCCATTTATCAAGCAAACGCTTTGATTATTGAACAAGGCCGCGAACGCTGTCGAGGACGGCGGCGCAATGACCTCGGCAGGCCGCGGGGCTATCGGGGACGGGGCGCGTTTTTACGTTTTCTTTATGCGGCCCCACGGACTCTGTTCCCCGTTTTTACGCACCGCTGCCGAGACTGAAGGTCTTGAATTTCGCTGCAGGAGTTGATGAATGGACATCGTCTGGATGGGCGCCTTGCTGGCGCTGTGGGCCGTGGTGGCGGCCATGGTGATCGGGCTGAACAGGCTCGATGCGCCGAAACCATCGAACAAGGCGCCGGGCGCCGCCGATGGAGCCGCATCGTGATCAGCCTCGAAGTTCTTTATGGCTTCGGCGCGTTGATCGCCGTGGTTCTTTTCGCGTACCTGGTGTTCGCGCTGATCTGCGCGGAGGAATTCTGAAATGACTTCTTCCGCCTGGGGCCTGCTGGCCCTTTTCCTGGTCCTGCTGGGACTGCTCGCGTGGCCGGTCGGCAAGTTCCTTGCCGCACTGTGCAACGAGCGCGTGCCGCGCTGGATGCAGCGCATCGAGGCGCCGCTCTACAAGCTCGCGGGCACCAAGCCCGAGCAGCCGATGCACTGGCTGCGCTATGCCTTCGCGCTGCTGGCCTTCAATGCCATTGGCGCGATCTTCGTCTATGCGCTGCAGCGCCTGCAGGCCTGGCTGCCGCTCAACCCTGCGGGAATGGCGGCCGTGTCGCCCGACTCGGCCTTCAACACCGCGGTGAGCTTCGTCTCCAACACCAACTGGCAGGGCTACGGCGGCGAGTCGACCATGAGCTATCTCACGCAGATGCTCGGGCTCTCGGTGCAGAACTTCTTCTCCGCCGCCACCGGCATCGCCGTGGCCTTCGCGCTGGTGCGCGGCTTCGCGCGCCGCGGCGACGGCAAGGGGCTGGTGGGCAACTTCTGGGCCGACATCACGCGCGTCACGCTGTGGGTGCTGGTGCCGATCTCCTTCGTGCTCGCCGTGGTCTTCGTCGGCCAGGGCGTGATCCAGAACTTCGACGGCTACAAGGAGGTGAGCACGCTCGAAACCACCGCCTTCCAGCAGCCGAAGAACGGCGCCGACGGCCAGCCGCTGAAGGATGAAAAGGGCCAGCCGGTGATGGAAGACGCCACCACCAAGACGCAGACGCTCGCCATGGGCCCTGTCGCTTCGCAGGAGGCGATCAAGATGCTCGGCACCAACGGTGGCGGCTTCTTCAACGCCAACTCGGCGCACCCGTACGAGAACCCGACGGCGCTGGTGAACCTGCTGCAGATGCTCGCCATCTTCCTGATTCCGGCGGCGCTGTGCTTCACCTTCGGCCACGTGGTGGGCGACATGCGCCAGGGCTGGGCCGTGCTCGCGGCGATGACGGTGATGTTCGTCGTTGCCGTGATGGTCATCACGCCCGCCGAGCAGGCCGGCAACCCGCTGCTGACTTCGCTGGGCGTCGACCAGATGCACGGCGCGCTGCAGGCCGGCGGCAACATGGAAGGCAAGGAGGTGCGCTTCGGCATCGATGCCTCCTCGCTCTTCGCCGCCATCACCACGGCCGCTTCCTGCGGTGCGGTCAACGGCATGCACGACTCGCTCACCCCGATGGGCGGCATGGTGCCGCTGGTACTGATGCAGCTCGGCGAGGTGGTGTTCGGCGGCGTGGGCTCGGGCCTGTACGGCATGCTGGTCTTCGCGATGCTCGCGGTGTTCATCGCCGGCCTGATGATCGGCCGCACGCCCGAGTACCTCGGCAAGAAGATCGAGGTGCGCGAGATGAAGCTGATCTCCATCGCCATCCTGGTCACGCCGATCCTGGTGCTGGCCGGCACGGCGGTGGCGGTGATCGCGGACGCGGGCAAGGCCGGCATCGCGAACCCCGGCGCGCATGGTTTCTCCGAAATCCTGTACGCGCTGACCTCGGCCGCCAACAACAACGGCAGCGCCTTCGCGGGCCTGTCGGCCAACACACCGTTCTACAACGGGCTGCTCGCGCTGGCCATGTGGCTCGGCCGCTTCGCGATGATCGTGCCGGTGCTCGCCGTGGCCGGCGCGCTCGCGGCCAAGAAGCGCCTGCCCGTCACCAGCGGCACGCTGCCCACGCACGGCCCGCTGTTCGTCTCCTTGCTGATCGGCACCGTGCTGCTGGTCGGCTTGCTCAACTACGTGCCGGCATTGGCCCTCGGGCCGATCGTCGAACACCTCGTGCTCTGGAAATAAGGAGCGCACCATGACTGTCCACACCAAAACATCTCTTTCGCTGTTCGACGCAGCGCTGGTCAAGCCCGCCCTGTGGGGCGCCTTCGCCAAGCTGAATCCGCGCACCCAGTGGCGCAACCCGGTGATGTTCATCGTCTACATCGGGAGCATCCTCACCAGCCTGCTCTGGGTGCACGCGCTGAGCTTTCCCGGTGACACCGGCATGAAGCCCGCCTTCGTGCTGGCCGTGACCATCTGGCTGTGGTTCACCGTGCTGTTCGCGAACTTCGCGGAAGCCTTGGCCGAGGGCCGCAGCAAGGCGCAAGCGGCTTCGCTGCGCGGCCTGCGCAAGGACACCTGGGCCAAGAAGCTCCATGAGCCGCATCACGGCGCGCAGTGGCTTCCCGAACAGGCGCCCAACCTGCGCAAGGGCGACGTCGTGCTGGTCGAGACCGGCGACGTGATTCCGCTCGACGGCGAAGTCATCGAAGGCGTGGCCTCGGTCGATGAAAGCGCCATCACCGGCGAATCGGCACCCGTGGTGCGCGAATCGGGCGGCGACTTCTCGGCCGTGACCGGCGGCACCCGCGTGCTGTCCGACTGGCTGGTGGTGCGCATCTCGGTCAACCCGGGCGAGTCGTTCCTCGACCGCATGATCGGCATGGTCGAGGCCGCCAAGCGGCAAAAGACGCCGAACGAGATCGCGCTGACTATCCTGCTGATCGCGCTCACCCTCGTGTTCCTGATGGTCACGGTCACGCTGTTGCCGTTCTCCATCTTCAGCGTGGAGGCCGCGGGCGCCGGCACCGTGGTGTCGCTCACCGCGCTGGTCGCGCTGCTGGTGTGCCTGATTCCGACCACCATCGGCGGGCTGCTGTCGGCCGTGGGCGTGGCCGGCATGAGCCGCATGATGCAGGCCAACGTGATCGCCACCTCGGGCCGCGCGGTGGAAGCGGCTGGCGACGTCGACGTGCTGCTGCTCGACAAGACCGGCACCATCACGCACGGCAACCGCCAGGCCAGCGCATTCCTGCCCGCGCCTGGCGTGACCAAGTCGCGCCTGGCGCGCGCCGCGATGATCGCCTCGCTGGCCGACGAGACGCCCGAGGGCCGCAGCATCGTCGAGCTCGCGCGCCGCGAAGGCCTGGAGCCGACGCCGGTGGAAGGTGCCCGCTTCGTCGCCTTCACCGCGCAGACGCGCATGAGCGGCGCCGATTTGCCGGCCGCGCCGAACAGCCTGGACACCGACCTCGTGCTGCTGCGCAAGGGTGCGGTCGACGCGGTGCGCCGCCACGTCGAGGCCATCGGCGGCACGGCGGCGCCAGAGGTGCTTCGCGCAGCCGAGGAAACGGCGCGCCGCGGCAGCACGCCGCTGGCGGTGGCGGAGGGCAACCGCGTGCTCGGCATCGTCGAGCTCAAGGACATCGTCAAGACCGACATCAAGGAGCGCTTCGCCGAGCTGCGCCGCATGGGCATCAAGACGGTGATGATCACCGGCGACAACAAGCTCACCGCAGCAGCCATCGCCGCCGAAGCCGGCGTGGACGACTTCCTGGCCGAGGCCACGCCCGAGGACAAGCTCGCGCTGATCCGCCAGTACCAGTCCGAAGGCCGCCTCGTGGCCATGACCGGCGACGGCACCAACGACGCCCCCGCGCTCGCGCAGGCCGACGTGGCCGTGGCCATGGGCAGCGGCACGCAGGCCGCGAAGGAGGCCGGCAACATGGTCGACCTCGATTCCAACCCGACCAAGCTGCTGGAAGTGGTGGAGACCGGCAAGGCGCTGCTGATGACGCGCGGCTCGCTCACCACCTTCTCGATCGCGAACGACGTGGCGAAGTACTTCGCCATCATTCCGGCGATCTTCATCTCGACCTATCCGCAGCTGGGCGCGCTCAACGTGATGCGGCTGGCGAGCCCGTCGTCGGCGATCCTGAGCGCGGTGATCTTCAACGCGCTGGTGATCGTGTTCCTGATTCCGCTGGCGCTCAAGGGCGTGCGCTACCGGCCGGTGGGCGCCGCCGCGCTGCTGCGCCGCAACCTGGCCATCTACGGCCTGGGCGGCCTGCTCGTGCCTTTCATCGGCATCAAGCTGATCGACTGGCTGCTCGTGGCCGTCCATCTTGTCTGAGGAGTATTCCGTCATGAACAACAACATCGTCAATGGCAACGGCAATGGCAGCGAGGGCGGCATCGTCCGCCCCGCGCTCGTGCTCTTCGTGCTGCTGAGCGCGCTCACCGGCCTGATCTATCCGATGGCCGTCACCGGCGTTGCGAAGACGGCGTTCCCCGCGCAGGCGGACGGCAGCCTCATCGTGCTCGACGGCACCGTGGTGGGCTCCAAGCTCATCGGCCAGAACTTCAGCGATCCGAGGCACTTCTGGAGCCGCCCCTCGGCCACCGCGCCGCAGCCCTACAACGCGAGCGCTTCAGGCGGCTCCAACCAGGGGCCGCTCAACCCCGCGCTGGCCGATGCGGTGAAGGCGCGCGTGGAAGCGTTGCGCGCGGCCGATCCGGACAACACCGCGCCGGTGCCCGTCGACCTGGTCACGGCCTCGGCCAGCGGGCTCGACCCCGACATCAGCCTCGCCGCCGCTCAGTACCAGGCGGCGCGGGTGGCGCGCGTGCGCGGCATGCCGCTGTCCGAGGTCCAGTCGCTGATCGACAGGAACACGCAGAAGCCGCTGCTGGGCTTTCTGGGCGAGGCGCGCGTCAATGTGCTGGCGTTGAACATCGCGCTCGATGCCGCTTCGGGTTCCTTCAGCCCTTCGGTTCCGCGTTGAGGAGAAAAAACCAACCATGGCCTATGCCGCCTATCGAGAACACCCCGGCGTGCAGAGAACGCACGCTCCCCTGAACAAGCAAGGCAACGGCAGAAATGGAAGCAGCGCGTTCTACGTGCTCGACGTCACGGTCTGCTGCGCCGACGCGCTGCGCGTGCGCCGCAGCATCGCCGGCTGCCCCGAGGCCGGCGTGGTGCGCTGCGAGCCGCTGCTGCATGCCTGCAGCTCGCAGGAAAGCGACGCGCCCTGCGTGCGCCTGATGATCCGCCTGCCGCTCGCGCGTTATGCCGACGTGCTGCACCGGCTGATCGAATGCGTGCCTTCGGGCGAGATCGGCCGGCTCGTGAGCTGGCGCGAACACCTCGCGCGCTGCGGCCTGCGCCATGGTCACTGACCTGTTGATGGCGCTGCTGGCCATGGCGGCGCTGTTCGTGCCGCTGGGCTTTGCCTGGTGGGTGCTGTCGCGCACCGCTCGGCGCCATGCAGGCCGCCGCAAGGATCGCCCGATGCGCTAACCTGTGCCGCCGATGAACGAAGTGCTCCGCCCCGATCCCGACGCGCTGCTCGCGCAGCTGCGCAGCGACGAGGCGCGCGCCCAGCGCGGCAAGCTGCGCATCTATTTCGGCGCCAGCGCGGGCGTCGGCAAGACATGGGCCATGCTCAGCGCCGCGCAGCGCGAGCGTGCCACCGGGCGCGACGTGCTGATCGGCGTGGTCGAGACCCATGGCCGCAGCGAGACCGCCGCGCTGCTCTCGGGGCTGGAGGCGCTGCCGCTGCGCGAACTGGACTACCGCGGGCGCACGCTCGCCGAGTTCGACCTCGACGC
Source organism: Variovorax sp. Varisp85 (assembly GCF_047304045.1). Classification (NCBI taxonomy): domain Bacteria; kingdom Pseudomonadati; phylum Pseudomonadota; class Betaproteobacteria; order Burkholderiales; family Comamonadaceae; genus Variovorax; species Variovorax sp. Varisp85. The sequence goes on along the minus strand of NZ_JBGLYN010000006.1, from coordinate 96,746 downwards.
CGCGCTCGCGCGCAAGCCCGCCGTGCTGCTGGTCGACGAACTGGCCCACACCAACGCTCCCGGCTCGCGCCACGCCAAGCGCTGGCAGGACGTGCAGGAGCTGCTGGCCGCCGGCATCGAGGTGTGGTCGGCGCTCAATGTGCAGCATCTCGAGAGCCTCAACGGCACGGTCGGCGCCATCACCGGCGTGCGCGTGCACGAGACCGTGCCCGACACCGTGCTCGACGAGGCCGACGAGGTGGTGCTGGTCGACGTCACGCCCGACGAGCTCACGGCGCGGCTCGCGGCCGGCAAGGTCTACCTGCCGCAGCAGGCGGAGCGCGCCGCGCAGAATTTCTTCCGCAAGGGCAACCTGATCGCCCTGCGCGAGATCGCGCTGCGGCGCACCGCCGAGCACGTGGAAGACGACGTGCGCGGCTGGCGCGTGGAGCAGTCGGGCCCGGGCGGCGCGGGCGCAAACGGCAAGGGCCCCGGCCTGCAGGCCTGGAACACATCGGGGGCGATCCTCGCGTGCGTCGGCCCGCACGAGGGCGCGGCGCAGACCGTGCGCACGGCCGCGAGGCTCGCGGGACAGCTCAACGTGCGCTGGCACGCGGTGTACGTCGAGACGCCCCGGCTGCAGCGGCTGGCCGCGGCGGAGCGCGACCGCATCCTCGCGGTGCTCAAGCTGGCGGAAGAACTGGGCGCGGCCACGGCCGTGCTCACCGGCTCCGACGTGGCCGAGCAGCTCGCCGAACAGGCACGGCGGCTCAACTGCGCCACGCTGGTGCTCGGGCGCTCACAGCCCGAGGCCGGCTGGCGGCGCTGGTGGTCCGCGAGGGCGGTGCCACTCGCGCGCGCATTGGCGCAGCGCGCGCCGGCGCTCGACATCATGGAAGTGGCGCCCGCCGAAAGCTCGCGCCGCCTGTCGCGCGCGCCGCTGCAGGGCGCGAGCATCGACAGCGACGACCACGAGAAGGCGCCCATCTACTGGCCCGGCTATGCATGGGCGGCGGCCACCAGCATCGCGCTCACGCTGGCGTGCACGCCGCTGGTCGGCGTGCTGGAGCTGTCGAACATCGTCATGCTGTTCCTGCTCGGCGTGGTGGGCGTGGCGATGCGTTTCGGGCGCGGGCCCTCGGCACTGGCCGCCCTGCTCAACGTCGCGGCTTTCGACTATTTCTTCGTGCCGCCGCGCCTGTCGTTCGCGGTGAGCGACGTGCAGTACGTGCTGACCTTCGCGGTCATGCTCGGCGTCGGCCTGCTGGTGGGCCAGCTCATGGCGGGCCTGCGCTTCGCGGCCGGCGTGTCGACCAGCCGCGAGCGGCGCGCGCGCTCGCTGTTCGAGCTGACGCGCGAACTGTCCGCCGCGCTCGAAAGCTCGCAGGTGATCGCGCTCGGCGCCGCTGCCGTGCGGGGCCACTTCGGTGGCGATGCGCTCGTATTGGTGACCGATACATCCGATCAGCTGGTGCAGCCTTCCGACCCGCCTCAGGGCTTCGACCCGCAGGTCGCCGATTGGGCCTTCCGCCACGGCCAGCCGGCAGGACTCGCCACGGCCACGCTGGCCGCGCAGCCCTGGCACTACGTGCCGCTGCAGGCGCCGATGCGTGTGCGCGGCGTGCTCGCGCTGTCGCCCGCGCAGCCGCGCTGGCTGCTCATTCCCGAGCAGGCGCAGCAGCTCGACACGCTGGCGCGGCAGATCGCGATCGCGCTGGAGCGCGTGCACTACGTCGAAGTGGCGCAGCAGGCCGTGGTCGAGATGGAGTCGGAGCGCTTGCGCAATGCGCTGCTCGGTGCCATCTCGCACGACGTGCGCACGCCGCTCACCGCGCTGATCGCGCTGGCCGAGTCGCTGCAGACATTGCCACCCGGAGAGCACGCCGAGGCCGCGCGCGCCATCGTCGCGCAGGCGCACGAGCTGCATGCGCTGGTGAGCAACCTGCTCGACATGGCGCGGCTCGAAAGCGGCATCGCCGGCGGCGCTGTGAACCTGCGGCGCGACTGGCAGTCGGTGGAGGAAGTGGTGGGCTCTGCCATTCGCGCGGCGCGCACTTCGCTGGGCAGCACCGTGGTGCAGACCGCGCTCGACCCGGAGTTGCCGCTGGTCGAGTTCGACGCCGTGCTGATCGAGCGCGTGCTGGTCAACCTGCTGGAGAACGCCATCAAGTACGGCGCGCCGCCCATCGTGGTCGGCGCGCGTGCCGAGCCCGGCGCGCTGGTGCTGACGGTGCGCGACCACGGCCCCGGCCTGCCGGCCGCGCTGCTGGGCCACGAACAGAAGCTCTTCGACAAGTTCACGCGCGGCGAGGCCGAATCCGCCACGCCGGGCGTGGGCCTGGGCCTGGCGATCTGCAAGGCGGTGGTGAGTGCGCACGGCGGTGAAATCGCGGCCGGCAACGCGCGCGACGGCGGTGCAGAATTCACGGTCACCCTGCCGCGCCGCGAGCCACCCGAGCCGGCCGAAGCCCAACTCTGACCCCATGCCAGCCCCCACCGCCATCGTGATCGAAGACGAGCCGCAGATCCGCCGCTTCGTGCGCGGTGCGCTCGAGGCCGAGGGCTGGGTGGTGCATGAAGCCGGCAGTTTGCGCGACGGGCTCGCCGCAGCGGGCACGCGCCAGCCCGACCTGCTGGTGCTCGACCTGGGGCTGCCCGACGGCGACGGCGTCTCGCTGATCCGCGACGTGCGCGGCTGGTCGGCCGTGCCGATCATCGTGCTGTCCGCGCGCAGCGACGAGGCCGACAAGATCGCCGCGCTCGACGCGGGGGCCGACGACTACCTCACCAAGCCCTTCGGCACAGGTGAACTGCTGGCGCGCGTTCGCGCCAACCTGCGTCGTCCGCGTGCGGTGGGCGGCAGCGCGGACGAGGTGCCCGAGGCGCTGTTCCGCTTCGGCGAGATCGAGCTCGACCGCGCCGCGCGCCTCGTCCGTCGTGCGGGCACCGAGGTGCACCTGACGCCGACCGAATACCGCCTGCTGTCGGTGCTGGTCGCCAATGCAGGCCGCGTGTTGACGCAACGCCAGCTATTGCGCGAGGTGTGGGGCCCGTCGCACACCGGCCAGAGCCACTACCTGCGGATCTACATGGGGCATCTGCGGCAGAAGCTCGAAGACGATCCGGCGCAGCCTCGGCATCTGCTGACCGAGACGGCTGTGGGGTATCGGCTGGTTGTTTAGCTCTCGGGTGCGTGCGTTCAGGGCGCAACGTTCAAACAGCAACACCCTTGTTCGGATTCAGCAAGAACTTCTCCCCCGTAGCCTGCTTCCCATAAACCCCGATCGCATCGAGCTGCAGCGCCTCGACCAGCGAAACCTCACGCGTGTACTTGCTCGCGAACGTGGTCTTCAGCTCCGCGACGACGCGCGCCTTCAAACGCTTGGTGCCTTCGTCGCCGAGTTTTCCGAGGAACGGGAACAGCAGCCACCCGCCCATGCCCCACGCCATGCCGAAGTTGCGCACGAACTCGGTCGGGCTGCGGTCGAGGCCGCCGTAGATGTACACCTGCTTGTGCGTGGTCGAACCGTAGCGGCTGTATTCCTTGGCCGTGCGGTTGATCGCGGCTTCCATGCAGCCGAGGATCTGCCCGGCGAGCTTGCCGCCGCCGGTGGCGTCGAAGGCCAGCGTGGCGCCGGTCTCGACCAATGCCTGCGTCAGGTCTTCGAGGAAGGTGGGCGAGGTCGCGTTGCACACGTACTTCGCGCCCAGGCCGCGCAGCAGGTCTTCCTGCTCCTGCTTGCGCACGATGTTGACGAGCGCGATGCCGTCCTTCTGGCAGATCTTGTTGAGCATCTGGCCCAGGTTCGACGCGGCGGCCGTGTGCACCAGCGCCTTGTGGCCTTCCATGCGCATGGTCTCGACCATGCTCAGCGAGGTGAGCGGGTTGACGAAGCACGACGCGCCTTCGGCCGGTGTGGTGCCTTCGGGCAGTTCCATGCACTGGGCAGCGGCGAGGCAGCGGTACTGCGAATACATCGCGCCGCCGATGGCCGCCACGGTCTTGCCGAGCAGCGCCTGCGCAGCCGGCGACGAACCGGCCTTGACCACCACGCCCGCGCCTTCGTTGCCGACCGGCATCGACTGGTCGAGCCGCGCCGCCATGGCGGGAAGCGCGCGCTCGGGCACCGTGGCGGTGACGACCGGGCGCTCGGCGGTGCCCGAGGCCTTGGCGGTGCTCATGTCGGCCGCACCGAACAGCAGGCCGAGGTCCGACGGGTTCAACGGCGACGCCTCGACGCGGATCACGACTTCGTGGGCCTGCGGTTCGGGGATCGGGTCGTCGTGCAGCGAGAGTTCGAGTTCGCCGTTGGCGCGGATGAGGGAGCGGATTTGCAGTGCCATGGGAGGCCCCTTTTCAGACGGTTCGCAGATGGCCTGTGGCCACGGGGCGGCCAGTATAGGAGCGCGGTGCGAAAGCTGCAGGCGCCTTCAGGACACCACGGGAACCACCGGCGCATGGGCCAGCGCGTGGCGCATCTTCACCGGGTCGAGCCGCTCGATATAGCGCGGAATGTTGCGCCACAGCGTGTGGTAGCCGTAGCCGCCGCGCAGCATTTCGTTGCGTGCGCTGTCCTTGTCCCAGTCCTGCACCGCCATGCGGTAGACCGCCGCGATCACGCCGGTGCGGTCGGCGCCGTGCATGCAGTGGATGAGCACCGGGCCATGCTTCCCGGCCTCGCGGATCGCCACCAGCGCGCGCAGCACCTTGGCGTCGTCGATGGACCAGGTGTTGATCGGCACGCGCACCAGCCGGATGCCGGTGCCCGCGAACACCTTCCTGTCGTCGTTGAAGGAGCGCAGGCTCACCACGGTGCGGATGCCCAGCGACTGCAGCGCCGCCATGTTGGCGCGCCGCGGCTGCGCGCTGCGGTAGAGCGTGGGCGTGATGCGGTGCAGGTTCTCGACCTGCAGTTCGTCCAGCGGGTCGGCCCAGTGGCCGGGGCGCGGGTCGGCGATGCCTTCTTCCGCTGTTGCTGCTGCTGTCCTGTGCTTCTTCGTCATTGCTTTTTCTTCTTCTCGCGCCGCCAGTGCCGCGTCCCCAGGATCAGCGCCGCCACCGCGAGCCCGCCCCAGTAGTCGACCGGCGCGCCCCACACCCAGTGCTTGTGCCAGAACGCATCCACCGCATTGAAGCGCGCCCAGCCGAAGGCCGGGTTGATGATGAACCACAGGAAGTCTTCGCACACCCAGAACACGATGAGCCCCGCCACCGCCAACCCGACGTCGCGCCACGTCCAGCGCCCGTTGAAGGCCAGCGGCGAGAAGAACACCAGCGCCATGAAGGTGAACACCCAGGCGTGGTAGCCCGTCATCGCGCGGCCGCCCCAGAAGAGATCGAGCCAGATGCTGTTCTCGATGCGCCAGGTCGGCAGCGAGGTGGCCCAGCCCGCGCCGCCTTCGATCTGGATCTCGGCGTTGGCGAAGAAGAAGGCCATGACAGCCACCCAGGCGAGATAGCCGAGCGTGCGGGCCACGCCCGTCTTTTCGGCGGCGCCGCTCACGCCGTCGTTCCCGCCGGCGCAGCCAGCACGTGCTGCAGCACCGTGCGCGCGGCCTGCGGTTTGCCCAGCGCCCGGCTGCGCGAGGCCATGTGCGCGAGCTTGGCGGGGGCGGCCATCAGGCGCGCCACCTTGTAGTCGAGCCCGATGGCGTCGTAGGCGAGCCAGGCCGCGCCTTCCTCCATCAGGAAGCCGGCGTTGTGTTCTTCCTGCCCCGGAATGGGCGAGATCAGCAGCATCGGCTTGCCGAGCGCCAGGCACTCGGACACCGTGAGGCCGCCGGGCTTGGTCACGACGAGGTCGGCCGCGGCCATCATCTTGTGCATCTCGTTGGTGAAGCCGATGGCCACCACGCGGCCCGGGTGGCGCCTGGCCAGGGCTTCGAGCTTGCCGTGCGCTTCCACGTTGCGGCCCGCCACGGCGATGACCTGGAAGTTGCCTTCACCGCCGAGGCCGAGCACGCGCTCGACCATGCTCGCGAGGTCGCCGACCCCCGCGCCGCCAGACGCCATCAGCAGCACGGGCCGCGAAGGATCGAGGCCGAGTTCCGCCACGCAGGTGTGGCGTGCGAGCGCCGGCACATCGGGTTCGGAAAACGCCGGCATCACCGGAATGCCGGTGACGTGGATGCGGTCTGCAGGAATGCCGCGCGCGCGCAGGCGGAACGCCACCTCTTCCGTCGCGGCCAGGTAGCCGGCCATGCCCGGCACCAGCCACATGTTGTGCAGGTCGTAGTCGGTGATCTGCAGCCACACCGGGTAGTCGATGCGGCCGCGGTTGCGCTCGCGCATCAGCAGCTCGGCCGGCAGGAAGTGCGTGCAGACCACAGCATCGGGCTTCTCGCGGCGAATCTCCTTCACGAGCGCGCCGGTGCTCAGCCGTTCGATGCCGCGGCGCAGGCGTTGCGAGGGCGCGTGGTGCGGCGTGGTGTCGGTGCGCTGGTGCAGGTACGACCACAGCTCGGGTGCCCGGTTCACGAGCTGGATGTACCAGTCGGTGTAGACCTTGCGAAAGCCGCCGGCCACGTGGGCCATCGCATCGATGTGGACCGCAGTGCAGGGCGGGGCGAGGGTCTGGGCGGTGGCGGCAAGCGCCTGTGCTGCACGCACGTGGCCGTTGCCGGCGCTCACGCTGAGGATCAGGAGTTTGGTCATGAAATCCGGAAGTTGCGCGGATTATGGCGATGCCTTGTGGCACTTGCTGCGGTCTTTGGGGCCTGTGCACACGCCCCGAAAGACCGCGCCTCAGAGCGGCGCCCGAGAGGTAATGAACTGATTCACCCCAATGGCCGCCCGCTCCCGAACAGCCTCAAACGTAGTGCTCTCGACGATGCGACCGTTCTCGAACACCGTCTGCAGCAGATCGCTCTGCCCCGCCGAGAGTGCCTCTTCGCGCAATGTCTGCACCTCGCCGCGCGCGTTCTTCACCAGCGCGAGCCGTCCCTTCTTCGAGGCCTTGCCCACATCGCCCACCGGCGACTTGTACACGTCGCGCCACTCGCCGTTCACCTGCATGGCGGAGGACTTCATTGCCCACTGCATCGTGTCGCGGTTGACCTGCTGCAACAGCCCGCCGCCCATGCCGAAGGAGATGTTCTCCGTCGAGAAGCCGTTGTGGAAGAAGTTCGACAGGCACAGCCGCAGCGAGTCGAGGTTCACGCCATCGCCCTGGATGATGCGCACGTTGTTCAGCACGCGAAAGCCCTTGGCATTGGTCGTCGTGCCGAAGCGCTCGGCCAGGATCTGCGCCACCTTGAGCGTGGTCTCGGCCGGGTCGCCCGAGTCGGGCCGCACCACCAGCGTCGCGCCCGAAGCCACCACCTTTGCCTTCAGCTCGCCGCCCCAGATGCGCGCGCAGGCGTTGAAGATGTCGTAGCTGTCGCTCACCACCGCGAAGGTCGCGCCGGGCTTGCCGAACTGGTCGACCATGTTGCTGTACGCGTCGGCTTCGTGCTCCCGGCCCCAGCCCGTGATGGTGCTGTGTTCCGCGGCTGGAATCGAGAAGCCCGCCACGTCGCAGTCGTAGTATCGGCGCGCGGCCACCAGCGCGGCCAGCGTGTCGGTGCCCATGAAGTTCACCAGGTGGGCCATGCCGCCGAGCGCGGCCGATTCGAGGCTCGACACGCCGCGCGCGCCGAAATCGTGCAGCCTGAAGGCGATCTGCCCTTGCGGGTCGTCGCAGGTCGCTTCGAGGTACCGCAGCAGCGTGGTGCGCGCGGCGGCCGAGAGGGTTGCCACCGTGGTCGGATACCAGATGGCGCGCAGCAACTCGGTCTCGAGAAAGCTCGTGACCCAGAAGAACTCGGGGTCGGTGTTCTCGATGGTCGCGAGCACGTTGTGCACCGGCAGCACGCTGCCCTCGGGCACCGCGCGGATGCGCACCGGCATCAGCCCGCCATGCTTCTCGATCAGGCGCAGCCAGCCTTCGCGGTTGAAGGGCTCGCCGTGCACGGCCATGAGTGCTGCGGCTTCCTCCACGTCGGCCAGCGTCACGGGCGTCTGCAGGTATTCGCGCAGGTAGGCCTGCAGGCCGAAGAAGAGGGAGTGGCTGAAGATGCCGCCGCGCGATTCGATGTAGCTGTACACCGTCTGCGTGCCGGGCGGGTACTGCATCCAGTGCGACACCTTGTAGGAGTCGGTGCGAAGCAGCAGGTTGTTGCCCAGGGGCGTGGAGGTGAGATTGCGGTTCATGTGTGAAAGCTCCTTTCACTGTGGCGCCCGTCAACCGGGGCCGTTCTTGCTGACAAAGCCTGGTCGTTCAGTTCTTGCCCAGGCCACCCAAAAAATGATTCGCGATGAAGAAGTGGTCTTCGTAGATGCGCTCCTGCATGTCGAGGAACTCGGCGATGGGCACCCAGCGCACCTCGGCCGCATCGTCGTCGGCGCGCACCTCCGACAGGCCCGTCCACTGGTTGTGCGCCAGCTCGAAGAAGAAGCCATGCGTGATGGTGCGCCCGCGCTGCGAGCGGTCGGGCGCGTCGAACACGTGGCTGGCCTTCATGCTGCCGTTGAGCACGGGCACGGGCACCTTGAGCCGGGTTTCTTCCTTCAGCTCGCGGATGGCCGCGTCCTGCAGGCGCTCGTGCTGGCCGACGAAGCCGCCGGGCAGCGCCCAGGTGCCCTTGCCGGGATGGAACTTGCGCTGCACGAGCAGAATGTGGCCGGCCTCGACCACGATCGCGTCGACCGTGGTGTAGATCGGCGGAAAGCTGCTGCCCGCATAGCGGTACTTGTCGCGATAGTCGGCGAGGAACGCGCGCTCTTCGCAAAGCTCGGCGTAGTCGGCGGTGTTCGAGAACTGCTCGAGGAAGGCCGCGGTGCCGTCGGGCAGGTCGGCGCGTGCCAGCTGGCCGCGGTTCTCGGGATCGAAGTAGAGGCTGCGCACGTCGGTGGCGTTGAGGCTCTCCACGCTGTTCTGGCCGGCGAATTCCCAGTGCGGGAAGAGCTTCAGGTAGTAGCTCGATGCGTCCTTCAGGTGGCCCACCAGTGCAACCCTGGCCTTGGCCGGCGCGTGGCCGTCCTGCGTGATGAGCCGCTCGACCGCCGACTGGATCGACGCGATCCAGATCTGGTCGTTGTAGGGCGAATCGCCCACGCCCACCACGCTCACGCGCATCTGCTCGGTGCCGCGCAGGCAGGCGCGCACCATGCGTTCGCGCTCGTCGAAGGTGAAGGGGTTCTTGACGCTGCGTGGCTTGCGGTCGGAGCCGACCACCACGATGACCCGATCGGCGGCGCGAAGGCCTTCTTCGATGAGTCGTTGATGTCCGAAATGGACGGGCTGGAAACGCCCGATAACGATGGCGTATTGAAACTTGCGTGTGCTCACTTGGGAATCCCCCAAAAAGGGCGCGATCAACTCGCGCTTGCGTTCAGGATAGCATCGGTGCCGCACATTGATCAAGCCTTCCGATGACCGAGCCCTCCACTTCCCCCACTGGTGCCGTGCGCCTCAACAAGCGCATGGCCGAACTGAAAATGTGCTCGCGCCGCGAGGCCGACGAATGGATCGCCAACGGCTGGGTGAAGGTCAACGGCAAGCCGGCCGAGATGGGCGTGAAGGTCGTGCCGTCCGACCGCATCGAGATCGACAAGGCGGCCAGGGGCCAGCAGGCCAACCAGGTCACCATCCTCATCAACAAGCCCATCGGCTACGTGAGCGGGCAGGCCGAAGACGGCCACGAGCCGGCGGTCACGCTGTTCACGCCGCAGAACCGCTGGGCCGACGACAACGCGCGTTTCTTCTTCAGCCCGCAGCAGCTGCGCGGCCTCGCGCCTTGCGGGCGGCTCGACATCGACTCCATCGGCCTGCTGGTCATGACGCAGGACGGCCGCATCGCGCGCCAGCTGATCGGCGAAGACTCGGTGATGGAGAAGGAATACCTCGTGCGCGTGGCCTACCACGGCCTGGGTCAGCCCGCGCCCACGGGCCAGCTGGTGCGCATGGACGACGACGATCCCGTCACCACCAACGTGCAGGCGGTCTTTCCACCGGCCATGCTGGCGAAGCTGCGCCACGGTCTGAGCCTCGACGGCCAGGCGCTGAAGCCGGCGCGGGTCGAATGGCAGAACCCCGAGCAGCTGCGCTTCGTGCTCACCGAAGGCAAGAAGCGGCAGATCCGCCGCATGTGCGAGCTGGTCGGCCTGAAGGTGGTGGGGCTGAAGCGCGTGCGCATCGGCAAGGTGATGCTTGGCAACCTGCCGCTGGGGCAATGGCGCTACCTCGGACCGCACGAGAAGTTCTGAGCCTGCGGGCGCTGAACCGCGCCACGCTGGCACGGCAGATGCTGCTGGCGCGGCGCAAGCTCACGGCGGTGCAGGCCGTCGAACGGCTTGCCGGGCTGCAGGCACAGGCACCCAACCCGCCCTACATCGGCCTCTGGAGCCGGCTCGAAGGCTTCGAGCGCGAGCAGCTGACCGAGGCAATGCGCAGGCGCCGCATCGTGCGCATGTCGACGATGCGCTCCACCCTGCACCTGATGACCGCGCACGATGCGCTGGCATGGCGTCCGCTGCTGGAGCCGGTGCATCAGCGCGGCCTGCTTGGCAACCACAAGCGCGCGCTCGAAGGCCTCGACCGCGAGGCGGTGGTGGCGGCGGGGCGCGCGCTGCTCGGCGAGAAACCGCACACCAGCGCCGAACTCGGCCAGGCCCTCGGCATGCGATGGAAGGGCCGCGAGACCGCCTCGCTCGCCGCGCTGATCCGCAACAACCTGCCGCTGGTGCACCTGCCGCCGGCCGGCAGCTGGAACTCGCACCAGAGTGCATTGCTGCAGCCCCTGGGCGACTGGCTGGGCAGCGTCGAGGCACCCCGGGCCACGCAGGACGATCTGCTGCTGCGCTACCTCGGCGCCTTTGGTCCCGCCACGCTGGCCGATGCTGGCGCATGGTCGGGCCTCACGGGCTGGAAGGCGGTGGCCGAGCGCCTGCGGCCGCAGCTGCGCGTGTTCGTCGGCGAAGGCGGGCAGGAGCTGTTCGACCTGCCCCGCGCGCCGCGCCCCGACCCCGACACGCCCGCGCCGCCGCGCCTCGTGGCCGAGTGGGACAGCCTGCTGCTTGCGCACGCCGACCGCAGCCGCGTGCTGAGCGAAGTGCACCGGGCCCGCGTGTTCACCGTCAACGGCATCGTGCGCGGCACGGTGCTGCTCGATGGGTTCGTGGCGGGTGTCTGGAAGATCGAGCGCGCGAAGAACACCGCGACCGTGGTGCTGGAGCCGTTCACGCGCTGGTCCAAGGCCGACCGTCTCGGTGTGGAGGAAGAGGCCCTGGAGCTGCTGGCCTTCACCTCCGACGGCGAGGGCGAACGCCATGCCGTGCGCGGGCCCTTAAGTCCCACGTAACTCTGCGCCACTACGCTGCGCCGCGGCGCAGGCTCTTCCGATCATCCCGGTCGCGTGCTACCTTGCGGCCGAAGGAGTTGCCGCGATGCGCGTGCTGTTGGTGGAAGACGATGAAATGATCGGGCGCAGCCTGAAGCAGGCGCTCGAGGGCGCGGGCTGGTCCGCGGACTGGGTGCGCGACGGCGAACTGGCGCAGAGCGCGCTCGGCGACGGCGGCTACACCTGCGTGCTGCTCGACCTCGGGCTGCCGAAGCACGACGGCACCGAAGTGCTGCGCCGCGCGCGCGAACGCGGCGACGCCACCCCGGTGCTGGTGCTCACGGCGCGCGACGGCCTCGATGACCGCATCCACAGCCTCGACCTCGGCGCCGACGACTACCTGCTCAAGCCCTTCGAGTTCCGCGAGCTGCTCGCGCGCATGCGCGCCGTGGTGCGGCGCCGCGACGGCGCGGCGCATTCGCTGGTCGGCAGCGGTGCATTGCAGCTCGACCTCACCACGCGCGAAGTGGTGGCCAACGGTGCGCGCGAGGCACTCACCGCGCGCGAGTTCGCCCTGCTGCACGCGCTGCTGGAGCGGCCCGGCGCCATCCTTTCGCGCGAGCAGCTCGAGAACCGCATCTACGGCTGGGGCGAGGAAGTCACGAGCAACGCGATCGACGTGCTCATCCACGGCATGCGCCGCAAGCTCGGCGCCGAATCGATCCGCAACGTACGCGGGCTCGGCTGGCGCGTCGCGGCATGATGATGCTCGCCCCCAGGCTGCCCTGCCAATGAACGGAGCTTCGCGCGGCACCGGCCGCTGGTGGCGGCCGCGTTCGCTGCGCACGCAGCTGCTGCTGTGGCTCGTCACGCTGCACCTGGGTGCGGCGATGCTCACGGCGTGGTTCTCGTTCGTGGCCTACGGCAACCTCGTGCACAACGCGCTGGACGAACAGATGCGCCTCGTGGCCGAGTCGTACGCGGGCAGCGATCCGGCGAAGCTGCCGCGCCCGATGAACGGCGAGGCGGCCTTCTCGCGCGGCGCTTTCATCGTGCAGATCTGGAGCGCCGACGGCCACACGCTGCGCGCCACCTCATGGCCCGTGCTCGCGGTGCCCTTGCAGGCCCAGCCCGGCTTCGGCGACGTGAACACCGGTACGCACGCGGGTTCCGCCTGGCGCGTGTTCACCGCGCCGCCCGGCACGCGTGCCGACCAGCCGCGCGTGCAGGTGCTGCAGAACGAGGACTACCGCCGCCGCCGCGCCCTGCGCCGCGCGCTGCTCGAAGGCCTGCCGATCACGCTGCTGCTGCCGCTGGCGCTGCTGATCCTGTGGATCATCGTGTCGGCCGCCTCGCGCTCGCTGCGCGCGGTGGCGCGCGACGTGGCCTCGCAGGACGAACGCAGTCCCACCGAGCTCTCGCTGGCGCGCGTGCCCGACGAGATCGCGCCGCTGGTGGGCGCCTTCAACAACCTGCTGTCGCGCGTGCGCAGCGCCTTCGCCACGCAGAGGCGCTTCGTGCAGGACGCGGCCCACGAGCTGCGCACGCCGATGGCCGCCATCGGCCTGCAGATCGAGAACCTGCGCGCGCACGTGCCGGCCGGCGAGGCCACCGAGCGCTTCAACCAGCTCGAAGCCGGCGTCACGCGCGCGCAGCACCTGATCGAGCAGCTGCTGCACCTCTCGCGGCAGGACGCGCCGCAGGGCGGCGATGCGCGCGAGCGTGTCGACGTCGAGGTGCTGCTGCGCGAAAGCGTGAGCCAGCTGATGGTGCTGGCCGATGCGCGGCGCGTGGACATCGGCTTCGAGGGCAGCATCGCCGCGGTGGTGTTCGCGCCCGCGGCCGAGCTGCGCAGCGTGTTCGACAACCTCATCGACAACGCGCTGCGCTATGCGCCCGAAGGCGGCGTGGTCGACGTGAAGCTGCACGAGGCCGAAGGCCACGCGGTGGTCGACGTGCTGGACAACGGCCCGGGCATTCCGCCGGCCGCGATCGGCCGCGTGTTCGACCGTTTCTTCCGCGTGCCGGGCGCCGTGGCAGGCGGCAGCGGGCTGGGGCTCGCGATCGCGCGCACGGCGGCCGAGCGGCACGGCCTGCGCATCGAGCTGTGCAATCGCGCCGATGGGCCAGGGCTGATGGCGCGCGTGCATCTGCCCTCGGCGGCGGCGTAGCGGGCAGCGCATCGCTCACGCGCCGCTAACACATCGCTCACCTTCGCCTCAGTCTGGCTGCCTAGAGTGCGTTCAGGTCCTGCCACGCGCAGTTCGCGCGTGCCGGGTGACCGGAGACAACCTGTCCTCAGGAGAGCAAGTCATGCGCATTTCTTTCAAGCTACTCGCCGTCGGTTCCTTCGCTGCGCTGGCCGCGATGGGCGCCGTCACCGCATCGGCCGAGACCACCGATGGCTCGGACTTCCATCCGCTGCAAATGAATTCGCCAGAGAATCCCGAAGTCCAGTCCGGCGCGATGGCCGCGGCCCGTCCGAGCGGCACCGAAGCCGTCGGCCAGTCGACCAGCGCACCCGCCATGAACTCGACGCTGCCGGTGGCCGACGTCCAGGCCGGCGCCTATGCGGCGTCGCATGCGACCGGCACCGAGCCGATCGGGCAGTCGACCTCGCTGCCGATGGTGAAGTCGGGCAGCGGCAGCTGAAGTAGAAGCTGCACCGCCGCCACTGACGACGATCAGTCGTCGTTGCCGCTGCTGAGCAGTGCGCGGTAGATCACTGCGCCGATGATGGCGCCCGCGATGGGTGCCGCCCAGAACAGCCACAGTTCCGACACGGCATAGGACGGACCGAACAGGGCCGGCCCGGTGCTGCGTGCCGGATTGACCGAGGTGTTGGTCACCGGGATCGAGATCAGGTGGATCAGTGTGAGGCACAGGCCGATGGCCAGGCCCGCGAAGCCGCCGGCCGCGCGCCGGGCGGTGGACCCGAGGATCACGATCAGGAACACGGCCGTCATCACCACTTCGCACAGCAGCGCGGCCGTCATGCCGTACTTGCCTGGCGAGTGTTCGCCAAAACCGTTGGTGGCGAAGCCGCCGATGTCCGCGCCCGGCTTGCCCGTGGCGATGAGATAGAGCACGCCGGCCGCCGCGATGGCGCCGAGCACCTGCGCCACGATGTAGCCCGCGAGCTGCGAGGCCTTGAAGCGGCCCGCAGCCGCGAGGCCGATCGACACCGCCGGGTTGAAGTGCCCCCCCGAGATCGGGCCCAGTGCATAGGCCCCTGTCACCACCGTGAGGCCGAAGGCAAGAGAGACTCCGAGCAGGCCGATGCCGACACCCGGGAAGGCCGCGGCCAGAACTGCGCTTCCGCAGCCTCCAAGCGTGAGCCAGAAAGTACCAATGAACTCCGCGGACCATTTTTTGTAGGTACTGTGTTCCATAAATTCCATTCTTAAGTTGCGAAAACGCGCAGGGCACGAGCCCAGGCGCGGGCGGATTCTAGGAACGGCCGGAGGGGGCGTCGAGCACGTCTTTTGCACTAGTGCGACCTATTCACGGATGGCTCGGTTTTTGTGCAATTGCGCGATCGCGTTGCGTTTTCGAAAGGCCTTGTCTTCAAGGCGTTCAGAGCGTTACGACGACCTTTCCGAACGCTCCGCGTTCGAGGTGATCGAGCGCAGCGGGCAGAGCGTCGAATCCGTACCGCGCAGCGATCACCGGCTTGAGTGCATTCGCGTCGACGGCGCGCACCAGGTCCTCCAGCGCGCGCCGGTGGCCCACGCCGATGCCCTGCACCGTCACGCGGCCCAGCACCATTGCGTAGAAGGAAGCGCCCAGCGTCTCGCCGCCGAGCATGCCGATGATCGACACGCGCCCGCCCTGCTTCACGGCCTGCAGCGAGCGGTCGAGGTTGGGGCCGCTCGCGAGTTCGAGCACGTGATCTGCGCCGCGCCCGCGGGTGAGCCGGCGCACTTCGGCGGGCCAGTCGCCATCGTCGCGCGCCAGCACGTGCGTGGCGCCGAGTGCGAGCGCCTGTGCGCGCTTGTCCTCGCTGCCCGTGACCACGATGGCTTGCGCGCCATGCAGCCGCGCGAGCTGCAGTCCGAACAGCGCGACACCGCCGGTGCCGTGGATCAACACGGTCTCGCCGGCGCGCAGCCCACCGGTCTCGGCCAGTGCGAACCACGCTGTGAGGCCCGCGCACGGCAGCGTGCTCGCTTCGGTCAGGCTCAGCGTGGTGGGTGCGGCCACGGCCCAGGCCGCGTCGATCAGCACATGCGACGCCAGCATGCCCGGGCCCGGGCCGCCCAACAGCGTGGTGTCGGCGTGCCAGTGGCTGTCGATCCAGCCGCCCCAGAAGGTGTTGACCACGCGGTCGCCCACGGCGAAGCGGGTCACGCCGCGGCCGGCGGCCACCACGGTGCCGGCCATGTCCGAGCCGGGCGTGAAGGGAAGGTCGAGCGACATGCCCATGCCGTCGCGAATCATCAGCAGGTCGCGGTAGTTGAGTGCAACCGCACCGACCTTCACCAGGATCTGGCCCGCGCCCGGCGTGGGCATCGGCGCTTCGGCTTGTGCGAGGTGGGTGCGGCCCAGCCGGGGCAGTTGCCAGCGGCGCAGGGTGTCGGGTTCTTGCATTGAAAGGCTCCACGAATGACAGGGAGCCGTCATGCTATTGAGGATGCGAGGTATCCGGTGGTGGATAATTTTCTCTTCACTGGTGCTTGAAAGTATCCAATGGGACAGCGTCTCCAAGGCATCGAAGAGTTCGTCGCAGCGGTCGAGGCCGGCAGCTTCGCGCTGGCGGCGCAGCGCCTGCATGTCACCCGCTCGGCGGTCGCCAAGAGCATCGCGCGCCTCGAGGCGCGGCTGAACACGCGGCTGTTTCTGCGCACCACGCGCAGCCAGAGCCTCACCGAGGAAGGCCACGGCTACTACGAGCGCTGCCGGCGCGTGCTGGACGAACTCGATGCGGCGCAAGCGCTGACCGATGTGGCGCGCAGCACCGCGACCGGCGTCGTGCGGATCAGCATGCCGGCGATGCTCGGCCGGCTCAAGGTCGGCCCGTTGCTGCTGGCACTGGCGCGGCAACATCCGCAGCTGTCGCTCGAACTCGCGTTCAACGACCGGCGCGTGGACCTCGTGGAAGAGGGGCTCGACCTCGCGATCCGCAGCGGCGAACTGGCCGACAGCGCGGAGCTGGTCGCGCGGCCGGTGGGCACGCAGTGGATGGCACTGTGCGCCGCGCCGGCCTACCTGGCCGAGCGCGGGCGCCCCGCGAACATCGGCGACCTGATGAAGGAACCGCACGAGGCCGTGCTCTATGCGCGCGACGGGCTGGTCTCGTCCTGGCGCTTCCACGATGCCGGGGGTCGGCTCGTCGACCTGACGCCGCCGTCGCGGCTGCGCTGCGACAGCGCCGAAGTGCTGCTCGAGGCCGCCGTCGGCGGCATGGGCCTCGCACGACTGCCGGCCTGGCTCGCGGCCGATGCGCTCGCGGCCGGCACGCTGGTGCGCGTGTTCGACGAGCCGCAGCCCTTCGGCTTCGCGCTGCACGTGATCCGCTCGCGCAGCCGCTACCTGCCGCTGAAGACGCGCGTGGTGACCGACTGGCTGGCCGAGCACCTGCCGCCGCTGCTGGCCGCGCGCTGAACGCCCGCGGGCGCTATCCTGCGCCTTCGAAGAACCACGAGGAGACCCGCGCATGCACCCCATCCGACACATTGCCGCTGCCGCATGCGTTGCGGCAACGGGCCTCCTGGGCGCACCGAACGCCGCGGCGCAGGGCACCGTCAACGCGCTGTGCAGCACCGACGCCGGCTGGTGCGAGGCGGCCGCCACCGCCTTCACGCGCGAGACCGGGATCAAGGTGCAGCAGGCGCACAAGGGCACCGGCGAGATCGGCGCGCAACTGCGCGCGGAAGCCGCCAACCCCAAGACCGACATCTGGTGGGGCGGCACCGGCGACCCGTTCCTGCAGGCGGCCGAGCAGGGCCTGCTCGAACCCTATCGCCCGGCCTACATCAACGACCTGCACGACTGGGCGGTGCGGCAGTACGCGCTGTCGCAGAACATGGTGGGCGGCTTCTACACGAGCGCCATCGGCTTCGGCTTCAACACCGACCTGCTGAAGAAAAAGAAGCTGCGCGAGCCGAAGTGCTGGGCCGATCTGGTCAGGCCCGAGTACAAGGGTGAGATCGAGATCTCGCACCCGGCCTCCAGCGGCACGGCCTACACCATCATTGCGGGCCTGGTGCAGCAGATGGGCGAGGACGCGGCCTTCGAGTACCTGAAGAAGCTGCATCGCAACATCACCAGCTATACCCGCAGCGGGCAGGCGCAGGCGCCCAACGTGGCCAAGGGGGAAGTGGCCATCGGCGTGAGCTTCATCTTCGGCTTCGAGCGCTGGCGCTACGACAAATTTCCCGTGAAGACCGCCGCGCCCTGCGAAGGCACGGGCTACGAGGTCGGCGGCATCGCGCTCGTGAAGGGCGCGCGCAACAAGGAGAACGCAAAGCGCTACTACGACTGGCTCATGAGCCCGGCGGGCCAGGCCATCGGTGGAACCGTCGGCAGCCTGCAGTCGCCGGCCAACAAGACCTTCAAGCCGGACCCCCGCATCCCCTCGATGGCCGACGTGAAGCTCATCAAGTACGACTTCGAGAAATACGGAAAGGCGGCCGAGCGCAAGCGGCTGATCGACCGCTGGACGCGCGAAGTCGAGTCGCAGCCGCGGTAGGCCGTTCGCAGGAGCCTGTTGTTTTCCCGGACACAGGCCCCAGATCACGAATTTGGCGAGCCCGGCCCGATCCTGGCGGCTGGACTTAGAATTTTTTGTTCGATATCTTTTTCCCCCATGGCTGACTCCTCCAACACCAAACTCCCGTTCCAGGCCGAAGTCGCGCAACTGCTGCACCTCGTCACGCATGCGCTCTACTCGAACAAGGAAATCTTCCTGCGCGAGCTGATCTCGAACGCGTCGGACGCATGCGACAAGCTGCGCTTCGAGGCGCTCGACCATCCCGAGCTGTACGAAGACCAGCCCGAGCTCGACGTGCGCCTGTCGTTCGACAAGGCCGCGCGCACGCTCACGATCACCGACAAGGGCATCGGCCTGTCGCGCCAGGAGGCCATCGACAACCTCGGCACCATCGCCAAGAGCGGCACCAAGGACTTCATGAGCCGCCTGAGCGGCGACCAGAAGGCCGACGCGCAGTTGATCGGCCAGTTCGGCGTGGGCTTCTACTCGGGCTTCATCGTGGCCGACAAGATCACGGTCGAATCGCGCCGCGCGGGCCTGCCGGCCGACCAGGGCGTGCGCTGGGCCAGCGGCGGCGCCGGCGACTTCGAGGTGGCCGACATCACGCGCGCCGCGCGCGGCACCAGCATCACGCTGCATCTGCGCGACGACGCCGACGAATACCTCAACGCCTGGAAGATCAAGCAGATCGTCGGCAAGTACTCCGACCACATCTCCCTGCCCATCCTGATGGAAAAGGAAGAGTGGAAAGAGGGCGAGAACGACCAGCCCGGCGACATGGTGAAGACCGGCGAGTGGGAAACCGTCAACAAGGCCAACGCCCTGTGGAGCCGCCCCAAGAAGGACATCACCACCGAGCAGTACGAGGAGTTCTACAAGAGCATCAGCCACGACTACGAGGCACCGCTCGCCTGGAGCCACAACCGCGTGGAAGGCAGCACCGAGTACACGCAGCTGCTCTACATTCCGGCCAAGGCCCCGTTCGACCTCTGGAACCGCGAGAAGAGCGCGGGCGTGAAGCTCTACGTGAAGCGCGTCTTCATCATGGACGACGCCGAGGCGCTGATGCCCAGCTACCTGCGCTTCGTGAAGGGCGTGATCGACTCGGCCGACCTGCCGCTCAACGTGAGCCGCGAACTGCTGCAGGAAAGCCGCGACGTGAAGGCGATCCGCGAAGGCAGCACCAAGCGCGTGCTCGGCATGCTGGAAGACCTGGCGAAGAAGCAGAAGACCGCGCCCGAGAGCAGCGAGGGCAAGATCGACGTGGGCTCGGGCGAATCGGTGCCCGCACCCGAGCCGACCGAGGCAGTGACCGACGTGGTCGACAAGAACGCGCCGACCGCCGCTGAAGCCGCCGTTGCGGCCGCCGACGAATCGGGCAAGTACGCCAAGTTCTACGCCGAGTTCGGCGCCGTGCTCAAGGAAGGCCTGGGCGAAGACTTCGGCAACCGCGACCGCATCGCCAAGCTGCTGCGCTATGCCTCCACCACCACCGATGCGGTGAGCGTGAGCTTCGCCGACTACAAGGCGCGCATGAAGGAAGGCCAGGACGCGATCTACTACATCACGGCCGACACGCTCGCCGCCGCGAAGAACAGCCCGCAGCTCGAGGTCTTCAAGAAGAAGGGCATCGAGGTGCTGCTCATGACCGATCGCGTCGATGAGTGGGCGCTGAACTACCTCAACGAATTCGACGGCACGCCGCTGCAGAGCGTGGCCAAGGGCGCGGTCGACCTCGGCAAGCTGCAGGACGAGTCCGAGAAGAAGGCCGCCGAGGAAGCCGCCGAGTCGTTCAAGCCCATGCTCGAGAAGCTCAAGGAAGCCCTCAAGGACAAGGCCGAGGACGTTCGCGTGACCACGCGCCTGGTCGACTCGCCCGCCTGCCTCGTGGTGCAGGACGGCGGCATGAGCACGCAGCTCGCGCGCATGCTCAAGCAGGCCGGCCAGCCCGCGCCCGAGTTGAAGCCGGTGCTCGAAGTGAACGCCGAGCATCCGCTGGTGAAGAAGCTCGAAGGCTCCTCGCACTTCGACGACCTCGCGAACATCCTGTTCGACCAGGCGCTGCTCGCCGAAGGCGGGCTGCCGGCCGATCCTGCCGCGTACGTGAGGCGCGTCAACGCGCTGCTGGTGTGAACACCCGGCCGCGCGTCCTTCGCGCAGCGGCGGTCGTTCCGGCCGCGCTGCTGTTGCTTCTGACGGGCGGCTGTTCGCACTATCACATCGGCATTCCGCTGGTGCCCGGGCTCTCGCTCGGGCTGGGCGCCACCAAGGACGGCAATTTCTCGGTGGGGCTCAACACCGGCTTCGGTCCGCTCGGCGCCGGCGTGGCCGTCAACAACGGCGGGCAGGTGTCGGGCTCGGCCGGCGTGGGCGTCGGGGTGGGGCCGGTGGGCGCGGGGGTCAGCAAGGGCACGGTGCTCTACGACCCCAAGGCGGCGCCGGCGGGCACCGTGGCGCCGGGCGCGGTGGCCGCCGCACCGGCTCCTGCACCCGCCCAGCCCGTCCAGCCCGTCCAGCCCGTGCCGCCGATCGCGTCCGCTGCGCCCGCCGCAGCGGCCAGGGCGCCTCTCGTCAAGATCGCACGGCCGCCGCCGGAGCCCCAGGCGCCGGCCGTGAACGTCACCTACCGCACGCCGGTCGCTGCGCCAGGCTCGCTGCGCGAAGCAGGCACGCCCGGCAATCCCGTCGCCCCCTGAGGCGCGGCGCGGCAAGGCCTCGAGACCAGCAGGGCCGCCCGAACCCGGCCTAACATCGAGCCGGAGACGCCCCGCCCATGACTCGCCGCCCGCTGCTGCATTTCCTGGCCGTGGCCGCCCTTGCGGCGGCGGCGCTGCCCCGCGCGGCGAAGGCGCAGCCGGCCTATCCCGCCAAGCCCATCCGCTGGATCGTTCCGTACCCCGCCGGGGCCGGGGCCGACATCGTCGCGCGCACCATCGGCACCCAGCTCGCCATCGACGCGGGCCAGCCGGTGACCATCGAGAACCGCGCGGGCGGCAACACCGCGCTTGGCGCTGTCGAGGCCGCGCGCGCGCCGGCCGACGGCTACACGCTGCTGTCGGCCGACAACGGCACGCTGGTGTTCAACCCGGCGCTGTACCGCAACCTCAGCTACAACCCTTCGCGCGACTTTGCGCCCGTCACGCTGCTGGGGCGGCTGCCGATGGTGCTGCTGGTCGGCCCGTCCAGCGGCGTGAAGGACGCGCGGGCCTTCATCGACGATGCGCGGGCCTTTCCCGGCAAGGTCAGCTTCGCCTCGGCCGGCACCGGCAGCCCGCAGCACCTTGCGATGGAGCTGCTCGAGCGGCAGGCCGGGCTGCAGATGGTGCACGTGCCCTACCGCGGTACCGCGCCTGCGCTGGCCGACGTGGCCGGCGGCCAGCTGCCGGTGATGATGTGCGACCTGGCCGCGTCACGCCGCTTCATCCAGAGCGGCAAGCTGCGCGCGCTCGCGGTGGCGCATCCCACGCGCCTCGCGCAACTGCCCGGCGTGCCGACCTTTGCCGAGCTTGGCATGCCGCGGGTGGAGGCCGCCGCGCTCATGGGGCTGGTGGTGCCGGCCAATACGCCGGGCGAGATCGTGGCGCGGCTGCAGCGATCGGTGGCCAGCGCCATCCACAATCCCTCCGTGCAGCGCAAGCTCGCCGAGTTCGGCGTCGAGCCCGTGGGCGACGCACCCGCGCAGTTCGCGGCGCTGCTGCAGGGAGAGTCGGCGCGCTGGCATCCGTTGATCCGCGACCTCAACCTGTCGCTGGACTGAAGCCTGCAAGGCTTGCCCTTTACGCCAGCTTTGCGCAGGCGCGGCGCCTTTCTCACGGCGGGCTAAGAGTCGCTGCCTAGATTGGCGCATCGCACAGAAAAAGGTCGGCGAGACGGCTTGCAAAAGGGCAGGCCGGTCCTCCCGAGGCCCATGACCACTCGCCGGTTCCATCAAGTCATTCTTGCGGACGACTTCTTCCGCTCTCCTGCCAACGGGCTTCAGCACCACGCGGCCAACCGGCGCTTCCTGCGGGGCTTTTTCGACACCGCGCTGGGCCGGCTGGGCCTGCCGGTGCGCGAGATCGCGCCGCTGTCCGACGGCGGCGATATCGACGTCGCGCGCCTCATGAAGAGGCTGGAACTTCCCTGCACCCCGGCCGGCTGGGCGCGCGCCTGCATCGCCGACCTGCTGCCGCTGGCCGGGCGCGAAGGCCTGCCGATGCTCGAACCCGGTTGCCTCGTGATCGGCTGGGGCCTCACGCCCGCGCTGCAGCACTTCATCGACGGCAGCGGTGCGAGCTACCTCGACATCGAGATCGATCCGCGCCGCTTCACGGAGCACCTGCACTTCTGCGCGCGCACCAACGACCCGGCCATCGAGGCAGCGCTGCGGGCGCTCCGCGTGGACGAAGAGCTGTTCTGGAACCACGCGAGCGCGCTCCAGGGCCGCTTCGCGCGCCACGGCATGGCTTCGCTGTTCGATGCGCGCCTGCGCGTGGGGCTGTTCTTCGGCCAGAGCCTGGTCGACCTGTCACTGGTCAGCGGCGGGCGCACCATGCATCCGGCCGGCGTGATCGCGCCGCTGCGCGAACTGGCGAACGGCGTGGACCTGCTGGTCATCAAGCCGCACCCTTACGAACCCGCACTGCACGATCTGGCGCCCATCGCGCGCGCCATTCCCAACGTGGCGTGGACGCAGGGGAACACCTACGCGCTGCTGTCGGCGGCCAACGTGCACTTCGCCGCCAGCCTGTCGTCGAGCGTGCTGACCGAGGCGCGCTACTTCCGCAAGCCCGCCCACGCGCTGATCTGCGCCGACCGCAACGCGGCCGCATTGCTGCCCGCAGCCTGCTCGGACTGGATGCCGGTGGGCGCCGCGCTGGGGTCGATGGACTTCATGGCGGCGGCTTGCGGCATGAGCGGCGTCAACGGCGATGCCGCGCCGAAGCTCTTCCCGGCCTGGCCGGCGGCGGCGATCGATCGCGCCTTCCTGCTGCGCTGGGGCCTCGACGACCAGGCCCACGGCCTGCCGGAAGTGGCCGGGCTGCAGCCGGGCCGCCCCTATCTGTTCCACCCCGGCAGCCCCGCGACGAGCTGGCTGAGCTACGGCTGGTCGGGTTTCGATGGCGAGGGCGCGCGCAGCGAGGGAGAACTGGCCTGCCTCGTCGTGCCGCTGCCCGCGCTGACGCACCCGCAGCCGCACCGCGTCGAGGTGCGCATCGATTACCGCAGCAATGCCAAGGCCACCGGTGTTCACGCCATGTTCGACGGCGTGGTGCTGCCCGGCCAGCGCGTCACGGGCGCGCGGCGGCGCAGCCTGGTGTTCGAGATCCACCCGGTAGCGGGGCGCAAGTGCCTGGTGCTGCAATTCGTCGTCGCCGGCACCGGGCCCGGCGGCAGCGCGCGCCGGGGCGCAGTGCGGCCGGCCTTCACGCTCAGGAAGCTGCAGGTGTCGCTGCGCATGGGCCGGGGCGTGATCTCGGCACCGCCGCAGGCCAGGCCCGCACGGTGGTCCGAGATGTCCCCGGTGCGCGCGATGACGCGTGCATTCCGCGCGCTGGTCGATTCGGCGCGCGGGGTCACCGGGTAGCCGGCGCGCCCGCCAGGCGCAACAGCAGCGCGACCCAATGCTGCAGCCGGTCGATGGCCGCCTGGCGACCCTCGACGGCATGCGATGCATCCGTCGGAGTGGCGCGCAGCTCGCTGGCCGCAGCAGCCACGGCCCGCGCGAACTTCGGGGCATCGCCGCGCCACACCACCGCGCGGTGCGCCAGGCCGAGTTGTGCCGCGCGGCCCGCGTTGATCGCCTGCTCGGGCTGGTCGGTCAGCAGCAGCAGGATCGGCTTGCGGTAGACCGCCGCGATGGACAGCGCCGCCATGCCTGGCGCAGAGACGATGAAGGCGCTGTGCGCGGCCGCCTCGATCCAGCGCTCGTCGCGCGCATGCCAGTGCGGCCGGTGGGCGTAGCCTTCGCCGACGAAGTGCGCGGGCAGGCCCGCGTCGGCGAGGCCCTGTTCGAGGCCGTCGGCCAATGCCGGGTCCCTGAAATGCGGGTTGAGGTACACGGCGGCGGCATGCTCCGCGGCATCGCTCCGGTCCACGGCGTCCACCACCGCGATGGGTGTGGCCAGCCGGTGGCGGCCATGCCCGTCGTGCTGCGGCTCGCCGTACGCGAAGTCGTGCTCGATGCGCGCGAGGCTGCGGTCGATCTGCCACGCCACGATGCCGCCGAACAGCTTCGCGACGGCGTCCGGCATGCGGCCCTTGAAGTTGGTTTCGAGCGCGCGCCGCAGGCTGGCGCCGTACACGTGCACCACCTTGCGCCGCCAGAACGGCAGCCAGCCCATCAGCAGCAGCGCGGGGTGGAAAGAGTCGTTCACCACCAGGTCGGCATCGCGGAAATGCACACGCAGCCGCCACACGTCGCGCAGCATGCGCTCGGGCCGGAACATGTAGTGCGCCACGTTGCGGTCGGTCTCGCGGCGCAGCATGTTCTGCTGCGCGTCGAACTGCACCGCATAGTGGGGCGAAAGCACCGGCGCATCGATGCCGAAGCCGGCGAGGAAGCGCGCGCCTTCGTCGGACGTGGTGAGCACCTGCACCTGCGCGCCGGCCGCGCGCAGCGCATGCGCAAGCAGCTGCGCGCGCATCAGGTGGCCGCGCGCGTCCGCGGTCGCGAGGTAGAGGATGCGCGGCGGCATCGCTCAGGCGTGGTGCCGGACGGGCCGCGCTGCGCCGGGGCGCAGCCGCAGCGCCATGCCGGCGAGCCACATGCCGGCCGCGCCGGTGATGCCGAAGCCGCGCTCGGTGTCGCGCACCTCGCGCATCAGCTGCACGAGCCGCGCCTGCTCGTGCGGCGCCACGCAGCGCTGCAGCGTGCGGCTGCACAGGCGGATGTGGCGATCCTCGTCGGCCAGCACGCGCGACAGCAGCGGGTGCAGCGCATGCTGCGAGCCGATCAGCGCGCAATGGCGCTGCAGGATGCGCGAAGCCATCTGCTCGGCCGCGAGGCCGATGGCATAGGCCGGCACCAGCCCGCCGTGCGCGAAGTGCGGTGCATGGCGGCGAATGAGCGCCTGCCAGCGCGCGAGCTTGCGGCGGCTGAACCAGTCGGGCTGCGGCGCCTCTTCGGGCGATGCGGCGGCCAGCGCACTGCCGCCGCGCTCGACGATGGCTTCGGCGAACAGGCGCGCATGCAACTGCTCGTCGGCCAGGTGCTGATCGAGCTGGCGCACCAGCCACTCGGGCGGGGCGATGCGCAGCTCGCGCTGCAGCGCCTGCTCGGACGATTCCTCGCCCACGAGGTAGAAGCGCAGCAGCAGCATCTCGCCCGCGTTGCTCGCGTGCAGCTGGCGCAGCGCGGCGCGCTTGACGTGGTGCACGAGGCGCGCCTGCAGGGCGGGCCAGCCGCGCAACGAAGGCGGGGCGAGGCAATCGAAGCCGGGCGCGGCGCCGACCGGGTCAGCGGCCATTGGCCCCGGCCTTCGCGGGTTGTTGCCGCTGGTGCTGTTGCTGCCAGCCCAGCACCAGCCCGATGAAGCTGTCCTGCAGGAAGGCGCGCGCGGCGGCGTCGGCGCCTGCGAACTCGCGCTGCTGGCCGTCGTAGCGCACGTAGCCCTTGCCGTTGACAGCGCCGAGCACCAGCTTCTCGTTCTTGTGGAAGCCGCGCTGCAGCAGCGGCTGAAGCAGCGACTGCGATTCGAGCCCGTACAGGAACAGGTCGCGCTGCACCACCTGGCGCGGAATCTGGCCGCTCAGGGCCTGCAGCTCCAGTGTCCAGTTGCCCTGCTGCATGGCCTCGGCCAGCTCGCGTCCCTTGGCGCCCGGTGCGCGAAAGCGTGCGCGCGCCACCGACTTCGAGGCCTTGCCCAGGCCGAGGCCGATGGTGATGTCGGCATCCTTTGCGCCATCGGTGCGGTTGTCGTCGACCTGCACCAGCACGTTGGCCAGTCGCGCGGTCAGCGAAGGCCTGGCCAGCGCCGCGACGACCTGGTCGGCCGTGAGCACCACGCGCTCGGCGTTGTTCGCCTCGCTCACGACCACCTGATAGGGGTCGATCCTGATGTCGCTGAACTCGTCGCCGACGGGCGAGTGCGCATGGCTGCTCACCGACCAGTCGCTGCCCGAGCGGCTCAGCAGCGCATGGAAGGTCAGCGGCACGCGCTGACCGTTGCGCGCCTGGCCCGAGCCCTGCAGCAGCACGTCGCCGACGATGGTCTTGCCGGCGTAGCTGCGGGTGTTGGTGAAGCGGATGGTGTGCGCGGCGCTGTCGAGCGCGGCGCGCGTGTCGGGGTCGTCGAGGGCGAGGCGGTTGCAGTCGTTGCCGGCGCCCGCGAGCGCGGCGAAGGGGCAGCCGGCTTCGGACCTGAAATTGAAGACGCCGCGGCCGGTGAAGTCGGCGGCGCTGGCAAGGGTGAAGGCGCCCGCGAGCGCGAGGCCCAGCGTCGCGCGGCGAACGGAAAGCGAAGAGAGGATGTGCATGGTCTTTGGTTGTTGTTCTTCTTGACAGCGGCGATCAGGGCCGGTGATACGAAAGCGCCTGCGCGTCGGCGTTGGTGCGGCCCGTGGTGTGCCAGCCGATGCCGCGCGCGAACGTGCCCAGCATGTCGACGGCCGAGAAGCCGAGGATGAGTGCCACGCCCGCCAGCCAGCGCAGTCCGCGCAGCGGCGGCAGGTCCTGGTGGTTCAGCGCCTTCATGCTGAAACCCAGCCGCGTGAACAGCACGCACAGCGGCCCGATCGGCCCGCTCCTGGCGAGCCACTGCCAGCGCGGCGACACATAGCTGCGCAGCAGGTGCGGCGTGAGCGAGTACGTGTCCTGTCCGCGCATCCAGCGCAGCTTGAGCGCCTCGGCGCGCGTGTCGGGCAGGCGATGTTCGGTGTGGGCCGCCGCGGCGTAGCGGATGGGCACGCCCGCCGTCTTCAGCCGCATGCCCAGCACCTGGCAGTGCGCGCGGTACACGCCGTCGAGCGCCTGGTAGCTGTGCTCTTCGAACACGTCGCGGCGGAAGGCCACGTTGTTCGCGTAGAAGTTGCTCGTTGCGCCGGCGTGGCCGGCGTTGGGAAAGTACATGAAGTCGATGGTCGTGAGCGCGGTGCCCACCACGTTCGCGGCGTAGCTGGTGCGGCCGGCCACCACGGCGGGGGCGTCGGCCCGGGTGAAGGGCAGCAGCATCTGCAGCAGCCAGTCGTCGTCGGGCAGGCAGTCGGCGTCGGCGAACACCACGTGCGAGCAGCGCTGCGCATCGGTGGCCGCGAAGCCGGCGTTCTTGGCGTCGTAGTAGCCGGTGCTCGCGTCGATGCGCACGAAGTCGACCGGGCGGCCCGCGAGCGCGCTCACGGCCTCGCAGGTGGCGGGGCTCAGCCCGTCGTGCGTGATGACCACCTGAGCGAGCGCGCCGAGCGGCAGCTTCTGCTTCGCCAGCAGGGCGACCAGGCGTTGCAGGCTGCTGCCCGCCCTGGCTTCGGCATCGGGTCCGCCGCGCAGGTTGTTGGTCTCCAGCACCAGAGCGCATCGCGCAGCAACTTCATCGGGCATCATCGAATTTTCCTGTCCGGACATTTGTTTTGAAGGCTTGCATCCTGCTTTTATCTCACAACCGCGCCCTCCACCAGCGTCGGGCGCCATGGGCCCGCCCATGAAGGTCAGCATCTTCGGCGCCGGCTACGTGGGCCTGGGCTTCGCCGCCTGCCTGGCCGAAGCGGGCCACGAGGTGCTCTGCGCGGACGCCGACCCGGCGCGCATCGAGGGCCTGCAGCGCGGCCTGATGCCGCTGCACGAGCCCGGTCTGGAGGCGCTGGTCGTCGCCGGCCTGGCCGCCGGAACACTGCGATTCACTGCCGGCGAGCGCGACGCCTGCCTGCACGGCGACGTGCTCTTCATCGTGGTGAACACGCCGGCCGATGCCGATGGGCGGGTCGACCTGCGGCACGTGATCGCGGTGGCGGCCGGCATCGGGCGTCACCGCGACCGAGAGGCGGTGGTCGTGTGCAAGTCGACCGCGCCCGTGGGCACGGCGGCGCAGGTCGAGGCCGTGCTGAACGGCGAGCTTTCGCGGCGCGGTGTTGCGCCTCGCATCGCGGTGGCCGTGAACCCGGAGTTCCTGCGCGAAGGTTCGGCCGTGCGCGACTGCCGGCGGCCCGACCGCGTGGTGATCGGCAGCGAAGACCCCTGGGCCGTCGACCTGCTGACCCGGCTCTACGCACCGTTCGTGCACGACCCCAGGCAGGTGCTCGTGATGGACCGCCGCTCGGCCGAACTGACCAAGTACGCGGCCAATGCGATGCTCGCCACCCGCATCAGCTTCATGAACGAGATGGCACGCGTGGCCGAGCATGCGGGTGCCGACATCGAGATGGTGCGGCGTGGCATCGGCGCGGACCGCCGCATCGGGCCCGACTTCCTGCAGGCCGGCGTGGGCTATGGCGGCTCGTGCCTCGCGAAGGACGTGCGGGCGCTGACGCATGCGGCCGAACGCGACGGCCACGTGCTGCGCATTCTCTCGGCGGTCGAGGCGACGAACCACGCGCAGAAGGGCCGGTTGTTCGATCTGATGGTGCACCACTTCGAAGGCCGCATCGCCGGCAAGACCATCGCCGTGTGGGGCTTGGCCTTCAAGCCCGACACCGACGACATGCGCGACGCGCCCAGCCTCGTGCTGCTGGAGCGCCTGCGGGCGGCCGGCGCGCGCGTGCGGGCCTACGACCCGGCGGCGATGCCGAATGCGCGCAGCCTCGTCGGCGATCGCGACGATGTGCGCTGGTGCGCCACGGCGCAGGAGGCGCTGAGCGGCGCCGACGTGCTGGCGCTCGTCACGGAGTGGCCGGAGTTCCGCCGGCCCGACTTCGCGCGCATTGCGAAGGAGCTGCGCACGCCGGCCATCTTCGACGGCCGGAATCTCTACGACGCGGCCGAGGCCGAAGCCGCGGGCATCGCGTACTACGGCATCGGCCGCGGGCGATCTTCACTGTTGCGTTGAATCGCCCAGGGGAAGGAACGCCTCGCCCGGCGTGAGCGGTGCATGCCGGTAGCTTGCCGGCGTGCGGCTCAGCTTGACCGGCGCACCGATGCCGCGGTAGCCGCCGGGCATCTCGACCACCATCTCGCGGTGCAGCGTGTGCGGGTGCTGGAGCGCGGCATCGACCGGCAGCACCGGCGCGGCGGGCACGCCGGCGGCCATCAGCTGCTCGACGAGCGCGCGGCCGTCGAAAACGGCCATTGCCGCTTCGAGCTGCTGCTTGAGTCCGTCGCGGTGCACCGAGCGCGCGCCGGCCGTGCGGTAGAGCGGATCGTCCGCCAGGTCGGGCAGGCCGATGCAGCGGCACAGGCTCGCGAACTGCCGGTCGTTGCCGACCGCGACGAACACGGGGTCGGTGCCGGTGGCCAGTGCGTCGTAGGGATAGATGTTCGGATGCGCATTGCCGGTGCGGCGCGGCTCGGTGCCGTCCATGAACCAGTTGGCGGCGTGCGGATGCAGCAGCGAGAGGCCGCTGTCGTACAGCGCCGCCTCCACGAACTGGCCGCGTCCGCTGCGGTTGCGCTCCTGCAGCGCGAGCAGCACGCCGATCACCGCGTTGAGGCCCGTCACCATGTCGACCACGGGCAGACCCACGCGCAGCGGACCGCCGTCGGCCTCGCCGTTGATGCTCATGATGCCGGTCATGGCCTGCACGGCGGCGTCGTAGCCCGGCAGCGCGCCCAGCGGGCCATCGGCGCCGAAGCCCGACACGCGGCACCACACCAGGCGGGGAAAGCGCTTCGACAGTGCTTCGTAGCCGATACCCCAGCGCTCCATGGTGCCGGTCTTGAAGTTCTCGATCAGCACGTCGGCCTCGGCCACCAGAGCGAGCAGTGCGTCGCGGCCTTCTTCGGTCGAGAAGTCGAGGTGCTGCACGCGCTTGTTGCGGTTCAGGCCGTGGTAATACGAAGCCACGCCTTCCTTGAACGGCGGGCCCCAGGTGCGCGTGTCGTCGCCCTGCGGCGGCTCGACCTTGAGTACGTCGGCGCCGTGGTCGCCGAGGATCTGGCCGCAGTAGGGGCCGCCGAGGATGCGGGAGATGTCCAAAACTCGGATGCCTGCGAGGGCGCCTTGAGGTTGCGTCATTTCGGTGTTCCTTGGATTTGTTCTGTTCGTTCGTTCGGGGCGCGTGCACAGGCCGCCGGGTACTCCCCTCCGCGAATGTCCCCCGGCCTTCGGCCTCCTCCTTTATTTCGCTGCGGGGAGCACCCGACGCCCTGTGCACAGGGCACGCTGCTGGTGTGCGGCCGATCAACAGGTGCTCTGAACGATCACGTCGATGCGGGGGCCTTTTTCGCGAAATAAAGGAGGAGGCCGAAGGCCGGGGGACATTCGCGAAAAAGGTCACCGCGTCGGCGTGAGCGCGTCCCGAACGAGGCCATGAACTCAGTCCAGCTGCGCCCCAGACTTCTTCACCACGTCCTTCCACTTGGCCGACTCGGCGCCAATGAACTGCCCGAGCTTCTGCGGCGACGTATCGGCGGGCACCTCGAGGCCCTGGGACGCGAACATCTGCTTCACCTTGGGCGAGTTGAGCACCTCGGCGAAGGCATGGTTGAGCTTGGTCACGCGGTCGGCGGGCGTGCCGGCCGGTGCGACGATGCCGAAGAACACGCTCACGTCGTAGCCCTTGTAGCCCTGCTCCGAAATCGTCGGCACGTCGGGCAGCGCCTGCGAACGCGCGACGGTGGCCACGCCCAGCGCGCGCAGCTTGCCGGCCTTGACGTAGGGCAGTGCGGTGAGGATGTCGGTGAAGGTCATGCTCACCTGGTTGCCCAGCAGGTCGTTGAGCGCGGGGCCCGTGCCCTTGTACGGAATGTGCTGCAGGTCGGTGCCCGCCACCGAGTTGAACAGCACGCCCGCGAGGTGCGACGACGCGCCGTTGCCCGACGAGGCATAGCTCAGCTTGCCGGGGTTGGCCTTGGCGTAGGCCACGAGCTCGGGCACGTTCTTCACCGGCAGCGCGGGGTTCACCACCAGGATGTTGGGCAGGTAGCCGACCTGGATCACCGGCGCGAAGCTTTTCACCGGGTCGTAGTTGATCTTGCGGTACAGGCTCGCGTTGATGGCCAGCGGGCCCGAGGTGCCGAACATCAGTGTGTGGCCGTCGGCCTCGGCGCGCGCCACGTACTCGGCGCCGATGTTACCGCCCGCGCCCGCACGGTTCTCCACGATCATGGGCTGGCCGAGCCGGTCCTTCATCCCGGCGGCGAGCGTGCGCGCCATCGCGTCGGTGGGGCCGCCCGGCGGGAAGGGGACGACCAGCATCAGCGGCTTGGTGGGAAAGGCATCGGCCGCGTGAACGACCGGCAGTGCCGTGATGAAAGTGGCGCAGGCGGCCAGCAGGAAGGTGAGGCGTTTCAAGGGATGTCTCCGATTCTTGTGAATTGACAAAGAGGCTCAGGCGAGCGCTTTCGCAGGGCGCACCGCGGCGGCGTTCCAGTCCGCGGGCATGGCATCGGGCGAGAGCGGGTCGCGCGGCAGCACGCGGTGCAGCAGCACCAGCTGGGCCCAGCGCAGGCGCGCAGCGGAGCCGCCGTGCGCAGCCTCCCAGGCCATCGCGATGGTGCTGGTGCAGTGGTAGAGCGCCGAGGCGGCCTGGCGCGCGAGCACGTCGCCGCCTTCGCGCGCGGCGGTTTCGGCCAGCGCGGCGGCGCGCTCCAGCGCATCGCGCAGCGCCTTGGCGAAGCCGGGGGCGAGCGCCGCGTCGTCGAGCAGCTTCTCGCAGTGCGAGCGCAGCACCAGCAGCGAGCCTTCGCGCTTCACCGCGCGGATCACGTCGAGCGCCACGATGTTGCTCGTGCCCTCCCAGATCGAGCCCAGGTGGGCGTCGCGCACGAGGCGCGCGTCGCTCCACTCCTCGATGTAGCCGCAGCCGCCGCGCACTTCCATCGCGTCGCCCGTGACCTTGCGCGCATCGCGGCAGGCGCGGAACTTGATGAGCGGCGTGAGAATGCGCAGCAGCGCATAGGCGTCGGGCTCGCCGGCATCGGAGCGGGCCAGCGCCAGGGCGGTCTGGCACACCATCGTGCGTGCCTGCTCGGCCGGCAGGCGCAGCTTGTCGAGCTGGCGCTGCATCAGCGGCATCTGCTCGAGCGTGCGGCCGAAGGCGCGGCGTTCCGAGGCGATGAACTCGGCCTCGGCCACCGCGCGGCGCATCAGGCCGGCGGCCCGCACGCCGTTCGACAGGCGCGAGTTGTTGACCATGTCGGCCATCTGCACGAAGCCGCGGCCCGCTTCGCCCACGAGGTACGCGACCGCGCCTTCCAGGCGGATCTCGCCGCTGGCCATCGAGCGCGTGCCGAGCTTGTCCTTCAAACGGATGATGCGGTAGTGGTTGAGGCTGCCATCGTCGAGCCGGCGCGGCAGCAGGAACAGCGACACGCCCTTCATGCCCGCCGCGCCATCGTCGGCGCGTGCGAGCACCATCGCGAAGTCGGCGTCGGGGTTGGAGCAGAACCACTTGTCGCCGGTAAGGCGCCAGCTGCCATCGGCTTCGGCGTGCGCCATGGTGGCGGTGGCAGCGATGTCGGAGCCGGCGGCCTGCTCGGTCATGAACATCGCGCCCTGCGCGAGTTCGTCGAAGTCGAGCGAGGTCAGGCGCGGCAGGTACCTGGCGACCAGCGCGGGGCTGCCGAACTTCTTCAGCGTGCGCGTGAGCGAGTCGGTCATCGACACCGGGCAGCACAGGCCGAACTCGGCCTGCACGAACAGGTAGGTCAGCACGTATTTCACGAGCGGCGGCATCTTGCCCTTCCAGCCCAGCGTGTCGTCGCGGTGCGAGATGGCGGCCAGGCCGAACTCGGCGAGCGCGAGGCGCTCCATCTCCACGTACGCGGGGTGCTTGACGACCTTCTGCTCGTCGAGACCGGTGCGCGTGCGCTGCTTCAGCGTGGGCGGGTTGCGGTCGGCGGTGCCGGCCAGCTCGTCGAGCAGGCCGCCCGCGAGGCCGCCCAGGCGCTCGAAGTGCGGCTGCATATGTTGCCGCAGGTCGTCGGGCAGGTAGAGCGCGAGCAGGGCGTGCAGCTCGGCATCGGTGGTGAACAGGTTCTGGCCGTGGCGATCGGGAATCGGGTGGGCGTGCTCTGCGGACATGCGCTTTGTCTCCTTGGTTCGCCGCATTGTTGAAGCCGCGACGATCCGTGTCTAATATCAATTTGGTCTTGTTCGATTCGATCTGACTATCCATGGAACTGCGGCACCTGCGCTATTTCTCCGTGCTCGCCGAAGAG
This sequence comes from Variovorax sp. Varisp85, assembly GCF_047304045.1. NCBI lineage: Bacteria > Pseudomonadati > Pseudomonadota > Betaproteobacteria > Burkholderiales > Comamonadaceae > Variovorax > Variovorax sp. Varisp85. The sequence continues at coordinate 63,510 of NZ_JBGLYN010000006.1, read as the reverse complement.
CTGCACTTCGGGCGCGCGGCGCGGCGCCTGTCGATCTCGCAGCCGCCGCTGTCGGTGGCGATCCGGCAGCTGGAGGACAACGTGGGCGCGCGGCTGTTCGAACGCAACAGCAAGGAAGTGCGGCTCACGCCTGCCGGCGAGGCGCTGCGCATCTCGGCGCGGCGCGTGCTGTTGCAGGCGGAAGAGGCCGCCATCGAGGCGCGCGATGTGGCGCTGGGCTCGGCGGGTCGGCTGCGCATCGGCTTCGTCGGCGCGATGCTGTACCGGGGCTTGCCGCAGGCGCTGCGTGCCTTTCAGGCGAAGCACCCGGCGGTGCGCATCACGCTGAGCGAACTCAACTCCGGCGTGCAGATTGCCGAGCTGCTGAACGCCCGGCTCGACCTCGGCTTTGCCCATACGCGCCGCGTGCCCCTCGAACTGCAGCACCGGCTGCTGCTGTCCGAGCCCTTCGTGGCCTGCCTGCCGGCAGGGCATGCACTCGCCCGCAAGCGCGTGCTGGCGCCGGCCGACCTGCGAGAACAGCCCTTCGTGCTGTTCTCGCGCGAGGCCTCGCCCGACTACCACGAGCGCATCCTGTCGATCTGCGCTGACGCGGGCTTCCTGCCCGAGGTGCGGCACGAGGTGCGCCACTGGCTGGCCGTGGTCTCGCTGGTGTCGCAGGGCATGGGCGTGGCGCTGGTGCCGCAGGCGATGCGGCATTCGGCATTGCGCGGCGCGGTGTTCAGGCCGCTCGACCGGGTGGTGGCGCAGTCGGAGGCCTATGGCATCTGGCGAAGCGGACCGGCCAACGTGCTGGTCGAGCGGCTGCTGCAGGGCGTGGCCGACGTCCAACCGGCCGCCGCCGGGCCGCCCCAAGGCGGTCGGGCCTTCCCCACGGGGGGTGGCGAATTACACGCAGCGAAGCGAATTGAAAAGCCGGGGGGCCGGCATTCCTAGGCGTAGAGCGGCTCTTCCGCCATCTGCTCGCACTGGTCTTCCAGCACGAGGATCTGCCCCTTCCAGTAGTCGCTGGAGCCGAACCACGGAAAGTTGATCGGAAAGATCGGGTCTTCCCAGCGCCGTGCCAGCCACGCGCTGTAGTGAATGAGCCGCAGCGTGCGCAGCGGCTCGATCAGCGCCAGCTCGCGCCGGTCGAATTCGCGGAACTGCTCGTAGCCGTCGAGCAGGCCCGACAGCTGCGAGGTGCGCTGTGCGCGGTCGCCCGACAGCAGCATCCACAGGTCCTGCACCGCGAAGCCGGTGCGCGCGTCGTCGAGGTCGACGAAGTGCGGGCCGCCGCCAGGGCGGTCGGTGGGCGTCCACAGGATGTTGCCGGGGTGCACGTCGCCGTGCAGGCGCAGCTTGCGGGGCTTGAAATCGGAGGCCGGCGGCTGCAGTGCGAGAGCGGTTGCGCGGACCATGTCCAGCGCCGCGTTGCAGGCCGTTTCCCAGTCGCGCTGCACGTCGAGCGGGATTTTGTCGTTCTCGAGCAGCCAGTCGCGCGAATCGAGGCCGAAGGTTTGCAGGTCCAGCGCGGGGCGGGCCTCGAAAGACTTGGCGCTGCCCACGGTGTGGATGCGCGCGAGGAAGCGGCCCACCCATTCGAGTACTTCGAAGTCGTCGAGCTCGGGCGCGCGGCCGCCGCGGTAGGGGCTCACGCTGAACCCGAAGCCGGCGTGGTTGTGCAGGGTGCGGCCGTCGAATGCCAGCGGCGCCACCGCGGGCACTTCCGCCGCGGCCAGTTCGAGCGAGAAGCCGTGCTCCTCGAGGATCTCGGCCTCGCTCCAGCGGCCGGGGCGGTAGAACTTGACCACCACCGCCGAGCGATCCTCCAGGTAGACCTGGTAGACCCGGTTCTCATAGGAGTTCAGGCCGGTGAGCCGGCCGTCGCCGTGCAGGCCGAGGGTCGCGAGCGCGTCGAGCACCACGTCGGGCGTGAGGCTCTCGTAGGGATGGGTGTTGGCGGGCGCTGCGGGAGAAGGGGTCATGCAGCGATTGTCGCCACACGGGCCCCGGGGGGCGTTACAGCCCGCCCGGTTGCTTGTAAAGCGAAAGGATATGCCCGGTGCGCGGGTCGCCCTTGCCGGCCAGCACCTGCGCGTAGGCGGCCTGCACGGCTTCGCCGCCATGGTGGTGCTCGGCGTGCAGCCAGGGGTTGTTGACGTCGGTCACCGTGGCGAGGAAGTTGCGCCAGGCCGCCACCATGCGCCGGCCGAATTCGTCCGTGCCCCATTCGGCGGTGCGCTTCTTGATCTGCGCCGGTGCGAAGAACAGTGTGGCGCGCGGGCCCGACAGGGCCTTGCCCGCGCCCTTGGAGGCGAGTTGCTCCACGTGCGTGCCGCCGATCGAACAGCTGTACTTCAGATTCGTGAAGCGCTCGTGGATGGCGTTGCGCAGCCCGCCGTTGCCGGCGAAGTCGACGTACACGCAAGGCGTGTCCGCCGCGATGCCGTCGAGCGCGTCGTAGGTCACCACGCGGTGGTAGCAGCCCAGGCTTTCGCAGAAAGCGACGTTGGCTGGCGAGGTCAGGCCGATCACCTCGATGCCCTTGCGCTGGTGCAGCTGAAAGGCCGTGCCGTAGGCCGTCTTGCTCGATGCGCTCGACAGCAGCATGGTGCTCGCGCCGAAGAAGTCGTTGTCGGCCATGAAGTCGTAGATGAGCCACGAGGTGATGAACAGCGGGCGCAGCAGCGCCTGCAGGTCTTCGGTCTCGGTGGTGTAGAGCGGGTCGGCGTTGCAGCGGAAGTACTGGTTGTAGACCGCGGGCAGCTCGGCGCGGTGCGCGGCGGCGTCGGTGAAGCGCGCGACCGACAGCCGGTCGGGGCTCAGCACCGCGCTCGAGGCCATCGGCCAGTAGCCGTAGAGCCGCTCGCCCACCGCCACGCCGGGGTGCAGCGACTGCACCACGCTCGCAAAGCCCCACACCGGAATGCTGCCCCAGCCTTCTTCCTCGGACGGAAAGAACTGCCAGTAGCTCATCGCCTCGCCGAAGGCGGCGTAGGTGATGTTGTTGGAAGTGAGCGCAAAGCTGTCGATGCGCACGCGCACCTGGCCGTCGGTGAGCGGCTCGTCGCTGGCGGTGTGCAGGCGCGTGGTGGCGAGCTGGTCTTTGCGGATGAGAAGGCTGGTGGTGCTCATGAGCGAGGCTCCGGGCGGTTGGTATGCGGCTACGTTAGCCAGCCTCGATGAAAGGCGCCACCGCGCGGCGCGTTTGCGCGTCACCCGTGAGACATCGGCGGGCATAAAAAAAGCGACCCGGCTTGTGGCCAGGTCGCTTCTTCGCGTGTGCAACAAGCGGTCAGGCGATCGTCAATTCGACGTCGATGTTGCCGCGCGTTGCGTTCGAATACGGGCACACCTGGTGAGCGGCGTCGACCAGCTTCTGCTTGGCGTCGGTGTCCAGGCCGGGCAGCGTGATCGCCAGCTTCACGGCGATGCCGTAGGCGGCGCCGCCGTTGGTCGGGCCGAGCGAAACGCTGGAGTCGATGGCGACGTCCTCGGGCACCTTCACGCCGATCTTCGGGCCCACGGCCTTCATCGCGCCGATGAAGCAGGCGGCGTAGCCGACCGCGAACAGCTGCTCGGGGTTGGTGCCGGGCTTGCCGGAACCGGGCGAGCTCAGCTTGACGTCGATGGCGCCGTCGCTGGACTTGCCTGCGCCGTCACGGCCGCCGACCGTGTGGGCTTCTGCGGTGTAGAGCACTTTGTCGAGCTTGGTGGTCATGGTGATTCCTTTGGTGATGATGGAGGAGGGTGGTGAAAAGCTTCGTTCTTTCCCGAGGGGGCGATCGAAGCGGGAGAAAAAGTTGCGCTGCGTCAGGCCGCTTTCCTGATGCGGTCGCGCAGGGCCTGGATCTGCTGGGTGAGCGAAATCAGCTCGGGCACCGAGCACTGGGCCGCCGCCATCAGGCACTCGGGCACGCCGGCCGCGCGGCCCTTGAGCTTGCGGCCGGCGGATGTCAGCGTGATGTGCACGCGGCGCTCGTCGGCCACGTCGCGCACGCGGGCCACATAGCCGTTGGCCTCGAGGCGCTTGAGCAGCGGCGTGAGCGTGCCGGAGTCCAGAGACAGGCGATCCCCGAGCGCGGAGACCGTGGGGCCGTCCTGCTCCCACAGGGCGAGCATCACGAGGTACTGGGGGTAGGTGAGCTGCAGCTTTGCCAGCACCGGCTTGTAGAGCCGCGTCATGGCCAGCGAAGCGGAATACACGGCGAAACACAGCTGGTTGTCCAGCTTGAGCATTTCGTCGGCGGGGGCTGGGGTGGAGCGCATGGGTCGAATTGTAGCGAGCAATTGAATTGTGTGCAATGTAAAGACAAGGTAAACAGCGTGCCACACTTAAGGCTTTGGTTTCGCTCCCGCTTTCCGTTCCGCCCAGCACCCCGCCCGATTCCGTATGCGCCCCTCTCCGATTCCTTCGGCAGGAACCATTCCGGCCCGCGCTGTTCCGTCTCCCGCCGCGCATCGCGACATCCTGTGGGCCCTGGGTGCAATGCTGCTGCTGTGGACCCTCTCGATCGCCGGGTTCTACCCGACCCCGCCCTGGGACAACGTCGAGGAGCTGTTCTGGGGCGGCAGCTTCGAATGGAGCTACTACAAGCATCCGCCGCTGCCGAGCTGGCTGATGGGCGTGCTGATCCACTTGGGCGGACGCCAGCCCTGGCTGACCTATGCCGCCGGCGTCGGCTGCGGGGTGGGCGCGCTCTACCTCGTCTGGCGCTGGTCGACCGCGCTGGTCCATCCGGCCCGCGCGGCTCTGGCCGTTCTGCTCGGCTCGCTGGTGACCTACCACGTGCAGCGCGCGGTCGTCTACAACCACAACACCGTGCAGCTGCTGCCGCTGGCCGGCTACTGGTGGATGCTGTGGCGCGTGCTGCATGCGCCGTCGTCGTCGAGGCTGCGGGACTGGGCCTGGCTCGGTGTCTTTGCGGCGCTGTCGATGCTCACCAAGTACAGCGCGGTGGTGCAGTTCGCGGTCGGCGCGGCCTTCATCGTGAGGCAGGGCCAGTGGCGCGACGCGCAGGTGCGGCGCGGGCTGCTGCTGGCGGGCGGCGTGGCGTTGCTGCTGATGGCGCCGCACCTGTGGTGGGTGCTGGAGCACTCCGCGCGGACGATCGCCTACGCGCGCCATTCCGTCCAACCGGCGGGTGGGCACGGGTACGGCCTGCGCCATCTGGTGCACGTGTTCGTGGTGCAGGTGGCCCGGCTGTCGCCGATGCTGCTGCTGGCCGGCTGGGCCTGGTTCACACGCGCCTCCGTGGCGCCGCCGCCGCTGTCCTCGGCCGCCACGCCGGGACTGAGTGCGTTCGACCGGCGCTTCCTGGCCTGGGCCACGCTCGGGCCCGCGTGCCTGGTGTTTCCCGCGGCCATCCTGCTGAAGATCCCGCTGGCTGCGTCCTGGCTCACCACCTTCTTCCTGCCGGCGGCGCTGTGGGCGGTGGCCGTGCTGCCCGGCCTCGAGGCGGAGCGCTGGAGCCGCCGCCGGTGGCGCGGCGTCGTGGCCACCGTGGTGGTGCTGCATGTGGCCGGCGCGCTCGGCCAGGGGTGGGTCGACGGCGTGCTGAGCAGGCGGCTCGGCTACATCACGCGCGCCAACCTGCCGGCCGGGGCAGTCGCCGATGCCTTGCGCGCCATCTGGCACGACCGCGCCGGCGACCGGCCGTTCAGGCTGCTCGTCGGCGACACCTGGTTCGCGGGCGCGGTGGCGCTGAAGATGGACCCGTCGATGCAGCTGCTGATCGACGGCGACGAGCGCAACTCCCCCTGGCTGGCCCCCGGCGCGCTGGAGCGTGAAGGCGGCATGGTGCTGATCCTCGACACGCAGGAGTTCCGCTCCGAGGGCGCCTTGCTCGAACCCCGGCTCGCGCAGGCTGATTGCCGCGGCACGCTGGACATTCCCTGGGCCGGCACCGACGAGCGCAACAGCCTGCGCGTGCGCTGGGGCATCGTGCTGCCGCACGGCGAGCATGGGGCGAAGAACTGCGGGGCGCACGCGCGTCAATGACGCCGACGCCGACGCCGACGCCGCCGGGGCCCGTCAGCCCCTGAACCGCTTGCGCGTCAACGCCAGCGCGATCCAGAAGGCGACGACCGCATAGACGGCCAGCACCGCCGCGTGCACCCACCAGCCGGTCGGCCACTGGTCCATGAAGAGGGGCCGCACCAGCGCCACCGCGTTGGTCAGCGGCAGCCACGCCGCCACGGCCCTCACCGCCGAGGGCAATTGCTCCAGCGGAAAGAACACGCCGCTCAGGAACATCATCGGCGTCATGAACAGCGTGAAGTAGTACGTGAAGAAGTCGTAGCCCTTCGCCAGCGCATTGAAGATCAGCGCGATCGACGAGAAGGTGATGCCGGCGCCGACCAGCACCATCCACGCGACGACGAGTTTCGGGCTGTGGCTGATGCCCAGCCCGAGCATCACGAACAGGATCGCCGTGACCGTGAAGATCGACTTGAACGCGGCCCACAGCATCTCGGCCAGCACGATGTCGTCGAGACCGACCGGCGCGTTCATGATGCCGTCCCAGGTCTTCTGCACATGCATGCGCGAGAACGCCGAGTACAGGGCCTCGAAGCTCGCCGCGTTCATCGCGCTCATGCAGATCGAGCCGCTCGCCAGGAACAGGATGTACGGCACCTTCACGCCGTCGACCGACACCTGCCCCACCAGCGCGCCCATGCCGTAGCCGAAGGCCACGAGCCAGATCAGCGGCTCGGCGATGTTGCCGATCAGGCTCGGAATGGCGAGCTTGCGCCACACCAGCAGGTTGCGCAGGAACACGGGCCACCAGCGCAGCGAGAGTTCGGGCGCGCGCCACACGGAAGGCGCAGGCGGCGACGCAGCGGTCGCAATGTTGTTCATGATTTCCTCTCCATTTCAGGAATACCGCGGAACCGGCTTTGCCGGGCCGCTGGTATTGCCCCCGGCGAGGGGGTAGGAGGCCACACGAAGTGGGCAAGCCTGGGGGTGTGCCGCATTCTTAGCCGTCCTCCCGGATCTGCCTGCCGGTGAGCTTGAGGAACAGGTCCTCCAGGTTCGCGGGCCGATGAAAAGTGCGCAGGCCGCTGTGTCGCGTCAGCGCATCGAGCAGCCGCCGCGCGTCCTGCGTGTAGAAGAAAACGGTCTCCCCGCTGACCTCCACGCGTGCTGCCATCGCCTTCAGTTCGGGTGAGTCGGCCAGCGACAGCGCGCCGTTGCCGTACACCTCGACCACGTCGGGTTCCAGGTGCTCGGCGATCAGGTCGCGCGGTCGGCCTTCGGCGATCTTGCGGCCGTGGTCGAGCACCAGCAGGCGCGAGCACAAACGCTCGGCCTCGTCCATGAAATGCGTGGTCAGCAAGATCGACTTGCCCTGCTGCAGCAAGACCTGCAGCCGCTCCCACATGAGGTGCCGCGCCTGCGGATCGAGCCCGGTGGTCGGCTCGTCGAGCAGCAGCAGCCTGGGATCGTTGACCAGCGCGCGCGCCAGCGACAGCCGCCGCCGCATGCCGCCCGACAGTTCGCCCGGCTTCGCATCGGCCTTGTGCGACAGCGCCGCGAACTCCAGCAGCTGCGGCACGCGTGCGCGCACCTGCGCCTTGCCGAAGCCGAAATAGCGGCCGTACACCACGAGGTTCTCGGCGCAGCTGAAATCCGGGTCGAGCGTGTCGAACTGCGTCACCACGCCGAGCTGCGCCTTGATGGCCAGCGCGTCGCGCGGCATCTGCAGCCCCAGCGCGGAGATGTCGCCGCCGTCCGGCGCGGTGAGGCCCAGGCACATGCGGATGGTGGTGGTCTTGCCCGCGCCGTTCGGGCCGATCACGCCCAGGCACTCGCCGGGCGCGATCTCGAACGAGAGGTCGTCGACGACGGTGGTGCCACCGTAGCGCTTGTGCAGATGGCTGGCATGGAAGAGCGGAGACTGAATGGAGGATTGTGTGGGTGGCACGCGGCCATTCTGACGCAGCCGTGCCGCGGGCGCCCCATCGCTTCAATCGATGGACAACCGCGCGTGTTCGGGGCCACTACATGGCGGACGCGTCCGGCGGACCCTCGATAACCCGGGTCGAACCGTACGCCGGCGGCGGCACAATCGACGCCAAGAATGGCGTTTGTGCGGTGGGAGGCCCAAAGATGCTGCGTTTCTGGCTGGCGCTGCCGGTGCTGATGCTGTTCGGCGCCTGCGCACCTTTTCATCGGCCGCTGGCGGTTGCGGACCGCGACAAGGTTCAGGAAGTCGACGTGCGCGTCGTCGTTGCGCAGGAGAGCTTCATGTTCTCCGCGCAGCCCCCCGGCGTGAGCGCGGCCACGGGCGGCGGGCTGATCGGCGCGCTGATCGATTCGTCGGTGCAGCAATCGCGCCAGAAGGACATGAGCGCCGAGGTGCAGGCCATCGTCGGACCGCTGCTCGACTACGACTACCGCGTGGAGGCGGGCAAGGCCCTCGGCACGCTGCTGGCCGAGCCGAGTTCGTTCCCGCTGAAGATCCGCTCGTCGCAGGTGCTCGCGGCCATGCCGGCGAAGGTCGAGCATGAGGCCCGCATCGCCGCCACGAAGGCAGGTCCCGCCTACATGGTGCTGCTGCTGCAGTACGCGCTGGAGCCCGGCCTGGGCGCCTTCACCACGCGAACCTCGGCCCTGCTGTGGCAGGACGGCCGCAGCGAGCCGAGCTACCGCGCCGCCGCCATCTTCCAGACACTCATCGGCGGCACGGCGCGCGCCGCCGTGCTGCGGCGGCTGACGGCGAACGACGGGCAGGTGCTGCGCGGCGTGATGCGCGAGTCGATGGCGCAGACCCTGCATGCGGTGGCGCTGGACATTGCCGGCGCCCGCTCCGGCGGCGTGAAGACCGCGCGCTTCAACGTCAACGGCTCGTGGGTGACGCTGGCCGGCCAGGGCTTCGACGAGCAGCCGGGCCGCGTGCTGTTCCGCGACCAGGACGGCGCCATGTATTCGGTCAGGAGCGCCGCGCCATGAGGCTGTGCCAAGAACAACTCGCCGCTGCTGCATTCGCCGCGCTCTGCGCCCTGCCCACCCTCTCGCACGCTCTCACCGAGAGCGAGCCGCTCTCCATGGTCTTCGAGCCGGCGCCCGAACCGGCCGAGCGGCCCAACGGCGTACCGGCCGCACCGCTGCGGCTCGCGCGCGACTGCACGCTGTACCTGCCCGCGATCGAGGACACGCGCAGCAACAAGGCCAACGCCGGCAACCTCACGGTGATGATGCCGACGGTGCACGCCACGCCCCGGTCCGTGCAGTCGCTGCGCAGCGGCGACGCGACGGCGTGGACGCGCGGTGCGCTGCAGTCGCTGGGCCGCTATGGACTCCAGGCGGTGCCGGGGGCGCCGCCCGCAGGCGACAGTGGCGCCAGGCAGGCTGTGGCCGACGTTGCGCTGCGCCTCGCCCATGCGTGGTCGGTGAACCTGAACCTGGTTTCGCATGTCGTGCTCAAGGTGAGCTACCGCCTGCCCGGCGGCGGGACCGCCGCGCGCCAGTACCACGGCATGGGCACGCGCACCAACTGGACCAGCGCCAACGGCGAGTTCATGTCGGTGCTGAACCTCGGCCTTGAAGAAGCGGTGCGCGGCATGGCGATCGACGCCGCGTCGCTCTGCGACGGCAGGCCGCTGCCCGAGCCGGTGGGTGCGCCATGAAGCGCGCGCTGAAGCTGCACCTGACGTGCTGCGTTTTGCAGGAATCGCAAATGGCGGCCTTCGTCGTGGTGTGCGAGCAAGTCGGGCTCAAGCCGATGCTGATCGACCTCGCCCACGGCGAGCAGAAGCAGCAGCCCATCGCCACCGGCTGGCTTCGCGGCACGCTCGAGGAAGCGAAGGCCGAGGCCATGGCCTTGGGGCAATGGCTGGCGCGCGCGGGCATGGCGGTGCGGCGCGTGAAGATCGAGGCGTCGGTCCAGGGCTGGGAGCGGCTGAGCCAGCCCGACCAGTATTTCGAGTGGCGCGGCAAGCTGCTGCTGCACAACGCATCCGCGCTGCAGCACCTGTGCGAGACGCACGGTGCGCGGCTGTCGCGCAACAGCCTCATGGGCGAGACCGGCATGCGCTTCGTCACGCTGCGCAGCCGCGAGCCGCTGGCCGGGTTCAAGGCCCGGGTGGCGGCGCTGGCTGGCCAGCTGGAACGCGAAGGCTGGCTGCCGCTGAAGCAGGACAGCGAGATCTGCCTGCACGACAGCCGCGAATCGCTCGACGACGGCTGGCCGGGCAGCGCCGCTTGACGCCGCCCGGGCTCAGAGCCTGAGGCCGCTGAACTCCATCTTCATCCACTCGATGAACGCCCGCGTGCGCGCGGGCAGCAGCCGCGCGTTGGGATAGATCACGCTCACCGGCCGCGGCGGCGGCTCGAAGTCTTCGAGCACCAGCTTCAGCCGGCCCTGCGCCACGTGCGGCATCACCTGGTACGAGAAGAAGGTGCCGAAGCCCATGCCCGCCGCGCACGACTCGATGGCCGGGGCCAGGTGGTTGAACTCCAGGCGGTTGTTCGGCGTCACGCTGATCGTCTTGCCGCCGTCGCGGAACAGCCACTGCGCCGGTGCGTCGATGCGGCCGCGCACGCAGGGCGCACCGGCCAGGTCGCGCGGATGCCGTGGCGTGCCGTGCTGGGCGAGGTACGCGGGGCTCGCAGCCACCACGCGGCGGATGGTGCCGAGCGTCTGCGCCACCAGCGACGAATCTTCCAGCGGGCTGATGCGGATGCCCACGTCGATGCCCTCCTCGAGCAGGTTCACGGCGCGGTCGTACAGGCGCACGCTACAGCGCACCTTTTCGTGCCGCTGCATGAAGCGCACGATGGCGGGCGCCACGTACATGTGGCCGAAGAGCACCGGCGCGGTGATCGTGAGCTGGCCCGCCGGCTCGCGCGCCTCGGCCTTCAGCGCGAGGTCGGCGGCGTCGGCCGCGAGCAGCACTTCGCGCGCGCTCGGCAGGTAGTGGCGGCCTTCCTCGGTGAGCGACAGCCGGCGCGTGGTGCGATGGAACAGTCGCACGCCCAGGTGCGCCTCCAGCGCGGCGAGCGAGCGCACCACTGCCGGCAGTGAGCTGCCGAGCGCCTCGGCGGCGCGAGTCAGGCTGCCCTGGTCGGCAATCTGAACGAAGGTCTGCATGGCTTTGAAACGATCCATGGCGCGATTAAACCGGAAAACGCAGCAGTCAAATACCGAATTGGCTATTCATTCATCTGATGCAAGAGAGAACAATCCAGGCAACGCCCCCGCCATCCTCAAACAAGGAGTTCCCATGACCACCGCCCGCCCCGCCCAGCCCATCAAGCTCTACGGTTCCGCCATCTCGGGCCACGTGCATCGCGTGCGCCTGTTCCTCGCGATGCTCGGCCTGCCATTCGAGAACATCGAGATCGACATGCGCAGGCGCGAGAACCGCACGCCCGAATTCCTGGCGCGCAACCCCTTCGGCCAGGTGCCGGTGATCGAGGACGGCGAACTCGCGCTGGCCGATTCCAACGCCATCCTCGTTTACCTCAACGAACGCTATGCGCCGGACCCCGCACGCTGGATGCCGCGCGATCCCGTCGGTGCTGCGCGCGTGCAGCGCTGGTTTTCGGTGGCGGCCGGCCCGCTGGCCTACGGTCCGGCGGCGGCGCGGGTCATTGCGCTGTTCGGCCGCGACACCGACCCGGCGGAGATCGTCGCGCGTTCGCATGCGCTGCTCTCGGTAATGGAAATGCATTTGCAGCAGCAGCCCTTCCTCGCCGGCCACGACGCAACGCTCGCCGATATCGCGAACTACGCCTACGTGGCGCATGCACCCGAAGGCAGCGTGTCGATCGACGCCTATCCGAACCTGCGCGGCTGGCTCGAACGCGTGGAAGCCCTGCCGGGGTTCGTGCCGATGGTGCGCACGCCCGTCGGGCTCGGGGCGGTTGCATGATCGCCGCGCCGTTCCATGCGGGCGAGCGCGCGATGCAGGCCCTGGCAGGCTCGCGCGAGCAGATGGAGGTGGCGGGCCCGCGCGTCATTCGCGACTACATGCCCGACCAGCACCGCGAATTCTTCGGGCTGCTGCCGTTCCTCGTGATCGGCAGTCTCGATGCGGAACTACAGCCGTGGGCCAGCGTGCTCGCGGCGTCCGCCGGCTTTGTGCATTCACCCGATGCCACGCACCTGCGCGTCGATGCGCTGCCGGCGGCGGGCGATCCGCTCGCCGGGCAGCTGAAGCAGGGCGCCACGCTGGGCCTGCTCGGCATGCAGCCGCACACGCGGCGGCGCAACCGCATGAACGGCACGGTCGAGGCGCTCGATGGTTCGGGCTTCATGGTCGCGGTGCAGCAGAGCTTCGGCAATTGCCCGCGCTACATCCAGGCGCGCGAGCCGGTGTTCGCATCGCCGCGCGGCGATGCGGCGCCGCAGGTGCAGTGGCTCGACGAACTCGACCTGGCGGCGCATCGCCTGATCGGCAGCGCCGACACGCTGTTCATCGCCACCGCCTATCCGAACGAAGCGGCGGCGGGCGATGAGGCCGATGCGAGTTCGCACGGCGTCGACGTGTCGCACCGCGGCGGCCGTCCGGGCTTCGTGCGCATCGACAACGACCACGAAGGCGACGTGCTCACCGTGCCGGATTTCAACGGCAACCGCTTCTTCAACACGCTCGGCAACCTGGCGGCGCATCCGCGCGCGGGGCTGCTGTTCGTCGACTTCGACAGCGGCGACCTGCTGCACGTGGCGGTCACGGCAGAGATCGTGTGGGACGGTCCCGAAGTGGCCGCGTTCGAAGGTGCGGAGCGGCTGATGCGCTTTCGGGTCACGCACGCCCTGCGTCGTCCGGCGGCGTTGCCGCTGCGCTGGGGTGATGCACAACTGTCGCCCCACCTGGCGGGCACGGGTCAGTGGAACACGGGGATGCGCCCATTGACCGACGGCCGATAGCTCCAGCCGCGCACGCGCTGCGCATCGAGGTCGGCTGCATGGCGCGGCAGCAGGGCACCGAGGCTGGCCGCCGCCAGCGTGCAGGCCAGCGCCTGCCCCGGACACGCGTGCATGCCGTGGCCGAAGCCGAGCATGCGGCGGCGGGCGCGCACGGGCATGAAGCGATCGGGGTCGGGGTTGAGTGCCGGGTCGCGGTTGGCCGAGGCCAGCAGCACCAGCACCGCATCGCCGGCCGCCAGCGGGGTGCCGGCGATCTCGACGGCCTCGGCGGCAAAGCGCCGCGTGTTCTGCACCGACGGGTCGTGGCGCGCGGTCTCCTCGACGATGGCTTGCAGGCCGTCGCGCGTGCGGGTCGACGCACTCGGCAGGGAAGGCTCGCGCATCATCGCGATCAGGCTGTTGCCGACCAGGCCCGCCGTGGCGTCGCAGGTCTGCGAGAGCAGGCCCGCGAGGTTCGCGAGCAGAGAGCGCGACACGCGCGCATCGCCCGCGCTCTCGGCGAGCACAGCCGCGAGCAACGTGCCGTGCCGCGGCGGCGCGACCGCTGCCAGCATTTCAAAGCGCGCCATCAGTTCGCCCGCTGCGGCGCTCGCACGCTCCAGCTGCTCGGGCGTGGACAGCGGCGACAGGCAGGCCACGAAGTCGCGCAGCCACCGGTCCACCTGCGCCAGCGCATCGTCGGCAAAACCCAGCAGGTGCGCGACGGCCTGCACGGGCATCGAGAACAGCGTGTCGGATAGCGGCTGCTGCCCGGGCACGCGCTGCGCCACCCGCAAGGCGGCTGCATGCACGGCATTGAGGTCGAGGCCGGTCAGCGCTCGTTGCAGCGCAGGCCGATGCGCCTGGTGCGCCGCGCCGTCGTTCATGCGCACCAGATGTCCGAACACTTCGCCGGCCGCGCTGCCCGCGATGGCGCGCGGCACCGGCTCGGCGGCCGGCCGCACGCGCAGCGCGCCATGCGCGAGCAGTACCTGCTCGATGACATCCGCGCGGCTTGCGACCCAGAGGCGCAGTTTCTCGTTCCACGCGAGCGGCGGGCCGTCGCGCAGGGTGGCGTAGCAGGGATAGGGGTCGGCATGCGTGGCGGCTGCGACCGGGTCGGCGGGCATGCCGATATCGACGGGGCGGTTGCTTTCGTTCATGGCCGCAGTGTGCGATCGAAGCCGCCATCGCACTTCGCCCGCGAACGAAGTGTCGGATGCAGCGCCGTTCTACGATGCGCGCATGGACTCCATTTCCTCCTCCGCCGATTTCCAGCTGGCCCGCCTGGCCGGCGCCATCGCCGAACCGGCGCGCGCCCGCATGCTGAGCTGCCTGATGGACGGCCATGCACGCACCGCCACCGAGCTGGCCACCGTCGCCGAGGTGGCCGCGTCGACCGCCAGCGCGCACCTCGCGCGCCTGAAGGACGAGCGGCTGGTCCAGCTGCTGGTGCAGGGCAAGCACCGCTACTTCCGCCTCGCCAGCGACGACGTCGCCGCCGCGCTCGAAAGCCTGATGGTGGTGGCCGGCACGCCGCGCACGCCCGGATTCGAGCCGAGCACGCCGAGCCGCCTGCGCAGTGCGCGCACCTGCTACGACCACATGGCGGGCACGGCGGGCGTTGCGCTGCACGACCGGCTGCATGCCCAGGGCTGGCTCAGCGGCCTGCAGAGCGGCTCGTACGAGCTCACGCCCGAAGGCGCGATCGCGCTGGAGAGCCTGGGTGTCGAGGTCGATGCGGTGCGCCGCTCGCGCCGGCGCTTTGCCTGCGCCTGCCTGGACTGGAGTGAACGCCGGCCGCACCTGGGCGGCGCATTGGGTGCCGCATGGCTGCAGCTGTCGCTGCGCCGGGGATGGGTACGGCAGGAGCTGGACGGGCGGGCGCTCACGCTCACGCCGAAGGCGCAGCGCGAGATGCCGGAGCTTTTTTCTTGAAGCGCCGGGCGATCAGGCTTTGAGCTTGAGCAGGTAGATCAGCGGGCCGGCCATCGCCGTGTCGAGTTCGAGGAAGCTCTCGAAGTCCTTGCCCGCCATCCAGTACGCGTCCCAATTGCTGCGCTTGATGGTCTTCTGCCAGAGTTCGGCCATGGTGGCGCGGCGCACGGCTTCGAGCAGCACCGCGCGGCGCTCGGCCGGCACCTTCTTGCCGGTGAGCACGCCGCGCCAGTTGGCGAGGTCGGCGTCCACGCCCTGTTCGCGCACTGCCGGAATGCCCATGAACGAGCGCTTGGCCGATACGCCGATGGCGCGCAGCTTGCCGCTGGCCAGGCCTTCGCTGAATTCGCTGTAGCCCGAGATGCCGGCGGCCGCCTTGCCGCTTTCCAGCGCCTCGACCACCTGCGCACCGCCGGGGTACGGCTGGTAGACCAGCGCGGCCGCATTGCCGGCCACGCGCGCCAGCATGCCGGCGTACATGTGGTCCACGCCGCCGGCCGAGCCACCGGCGATGACCGTCTTGGCGGCATCGGCGCGCAGCTGCGCGATCAGGTCCTTTGGCGTCCTGATGGGCGAGTCGGCCTTCACCGCCACCACCTCGTAGTCGCTGGTAAGCCGCGCCACCGGCGCGAGCTGCGCCATGGTGACAGCGGGCTTCTGCAGCGCCACCGCGCCGACCATGACCATGCCGCTCATCAGCAGGGTGTCGGGGTCGGCGTCGTATTTTTCTACGTACTTCGCCAGGCCGATGGTGCCGCCCTTGCCGCCGATGTTCTCGTAGGCGACATCGCCCACCGCACCCGACGCCACCATCGCGGCACCAAGCGCGCGGCCGGTCTGGTCCCAGCCGCCGCCTTCGTTGGCGGGAATCACGATGCGCAGCTTGGGGATCAGCTGCGGTTCGGCCGCGCCAGCCAACCGGGGCCAGAACGCTTCCGGCACCACGCCCGCGACGACGGCCGATGCCAACCATGCAGCGAGGCTGCGGCGAGAAAAGCCTGCTGGCACGGGATGCGGCATTTTGTTTCCAGTTGTCTATAAAGGTAACTGGATGATGTCCGAAAAACGAGCAGCCTCCTCGGGTTTTACATCTAGGGAAAACCCTTGGAGTTGAGTGGCGGCCGTTGCCCCTCAGGCTTTCAGCTTGAGCAGATAGATCAGCGGACCAGCCATCGCCGTGTCGAGTTCGAGGAAGTTCTCGAAGTCCTTGCCCTCCATCCAGAAGGGGTCCCAGTTGTTCTGCTTGATGGTTTTCTGCCACAGGTCGGTGGCGGTGGCGCGCCGCACCACCGTCAGCAGTGCCGCCTTGCGGTAGGGCGGTACCTTGCGGCCGGTGAGCACGCCACGCCAGTTGGCGAGATCGGCATCGACGCCCTGTTCGCGCACCGACGCAATGCCCTGGAACGGCCGCTTCGACGACACGCCGATGGCGCGCAGCTTGCCGCTGGCCAGGCCTTCGCTGAACTCGCTGTAGCCCGAGATGCCCGCCGCGGCCTTGCCGCTTTCCAGCGCCTCGACCACTTCGGCGCCGCCGGGGTGCGCCTGATAGACCAGCGTCTGCGAGGCGTCGGCCACGCGCGCCAGCATGCCGGCGTACATGTGGTCCACGCCGCCGGCCGAGCCGCCCGCGATGACGGTGTTGGCCGCATCGGCGCGCAGCTGCGCGATCAGGTCCTTGGGCGTCCTGATGGGTGAATCGGCCTTCACCGCCACCACCTCGTAGTCGCTCGTGAGGCGGGCGATGGGCGCCACGTGGGCCATGGTGACGGCGGGCTTCTGCAGCGCCACCGCGCCGACCATGACCATGCCGCTCATCAGGATCGTGTCGGGGTCGGCATCGTATTTCTCGGCGTACTTCGCCAGGCCGATGGTGCCGCCCTTGCCGCCGACGTTCTCGTACACCACGCTGCCGACCGCGCCGGAGGCCAGCATCGCGGCACCGAGCGCGCGGCCGGTCTGGTCCCAGCCGCCGCCTTCGTTGGCGGGAATCACGATGCGCAGCTTGCTGCTCACGGGCGCGTCGGCGGCGTGCGCGGCGCGCGGCCAGAGGGCGGCATGCCCTCCGCCGGCTGCTGCGGCCGAGGCCGCGATCCATGCCGAGAAGCTGCGGCGGGAGAGGGGAGCGGAAGGCGACTGGGGCATCTTTTTTCCGGTTGTCTGTAGGGCCAGCCAGATGATGTCCGCGAAACGCGGCGATCCCGCGCCGCGGCGGGCAGGACAAACCCTGAGGCCCGCGCTCTCCCAGGGCCCTGCTGGAGCCCTTCTTCTTACTGGAATGCCACCTCGTCGAAGCTGCGCAGCTTGCGGCTGTGCAGCCGTGTCGAGCCTTCCGCGCGCAGGATGTCGATGGCGCGCATGCCGATGCGCAGGTGCTGCTCCACGCGCTCGCGGTAGAAGTGGTTGGCCATGCCGGGCAGCTTGATCTCGCCGTGCAGCGGCTTGTCGCTCACGCACAGCAGGGTGCCGTAGGGCACACGGAAGCGGAAGCCGTTGGCCGCGATGGTTGCGCTTTCCATGTCGAGCGCCACCGCGCGGCTCTGGCTGAAGCGGCGCTGCGGCTGGTTGCCGGGCAGCAGCTCCCAGTTGCGGTTGTCGGTGCTGGCCACGGTGCCGGTGCGCATGATCTTCTTGAGGTCGGGGCCTTCGTAGCGCGTGATGTCGGCCACGGCTTTTTCCAGCGCGAGCTGGATTTCCGACAGTGCCGGAATCGGCACCCACAGCGGCAGCTCCTCGTCGAGCACGTGGTCTTCGCGCACGTAGGCGTGGGCCAGCACGTAGTCGCCAAGCTGCTGCGTGTTGCGCAGGCCGGCGCAGTGGCCCAGCATCATCCAGGCATGCGGGCGCAGCACCGCGATGTGGTCGGTGATGGTCTTGGCATTGGCCGGGCCGACGCCGATGTTGACCATGGTGGTGCCGCTGCAGTCCTCGCGCACCAGGTGGTAGGCCGGCATCTGCGGCAGCCGCGGCGGCGCGGTGCCTTGGCTGCCGTCGAGCAGGTGGCCGTAGGTGCTGCTCGAACCGGCCGGCAGCCCGCGCCGGCGCGTGACCACGTTGCCGGGCTCGATGAAGGCGACGTACTCGCTGTTCTCGTCGGCCATCGCCTCGTGGCCCAGGCGCACGAACTCGTCGATGTAGAACTGGTAGTTGGTGAACAGCACGAAGTTCTGGAACCACTCGGGCGCGGTGCCCGTGTAGTGGCGCAGGCGGTGCAGCGAGTAGTCCACCCGCGCGGCCGTGAACAGCGACAGCGGCTGCGCCTCGCCATCGCGCGCCTCGTAGGTGCCGTTGGCGATGCCGTCGTCCATCACGCCCAGGTCGGGCAGGTCGAACACGTCGCGCATCAGGGCGCGGCGCTCGGCGCTCATGGTGCCTTCGATGTGGTCGTTCTCGGCAAAGGAGAAGTGGATCGGAATGGGCTGCGTGCTGGTGCCCACCTCGAGCTCGACCTGGTGGTTCTCCAGCAGCAGTCGGAACTGGTCGAGGTAGTACCGCGAGAACAGGTCCGGCCGCGTCAGCGTGGTCTCGTAGCGGCCGGGTCCGGCGACGAAGCCGTAGCTCAGGCCGGCGTTGGCAGGCGGCGTGTGGCGCGAGACGGTGTGGGTGTGCACCCGCACGAAGGGGTAGCAGGCCCGCACCCGGCCCGGCAGCGCCTCGCCGGCAACGAAGCGCAGCATCGATTCGCGCAGGTGGGCGAGGCCGCCCTGGTAGATGGTCTTGACCTGTTCGAGTGCGGCGGCGGCGTCGGTGAAGCGGGCGGGGGCGACGAAGGTGGGCATGTAGGGCATGCCTGTCATTGTGCAATGCCTGCGGTGTTTGCCTTGGGACCGCGTTGGGGTGCGTTGTTCAGGGCGCGCTCACGCCGACGGGGTGCCTTGCTCCGCGAATGTCCCCTGCACGGCCTCTCAAGCCAGCAGGCAGCCCAGCACCTTGCCCAGCATGTCGTTCACATCCGCAGCCTGCACCGCGCCCGGCAGCTCGATATCGCCGTGCATCACGAACACCGGCTTGCCCCACTTGAGCCCCATCGCCATCTCCGACAGCGTGCCCATGTTGCCGCCGATGGCGACCAGGCACACGCCGCTGCGCGCGACGATGCCGTTGCGCATCTCGCCCATACCGGTCGGGATCGCCACGCTGAGCCATTCGTTGGCATTGCGGTCGTCGTCCTCGGGCAGGATGCCCACGGCGATGCCGCCGGCTTCCACCGCACCGCGCGAGGCTGCGGCCATCACGCCGCCGCGCCCGCCGCAGACCACTGCCATGCCCGCGCCGGCCAGCGCGTGCGCCACGGCATAGGCCGCCTCGCACTCTGCCGGGCCGCCGTCGCCGGGACCGATGATGGCCACCGGCTGGCGGTGGCGCGCCGGCCCCCACTGCTTCTGCGCCAGGCGCGTCAGCGCCTCAGTGACCGGCGCCGACAGCACCGCGCTCGCGCCTTCGCGTAAAGACATCGCCCACTCCCATCACGATCACACACACCACCATCAGCACCAGCGACAAGGCCGCCGCCACCGCGAAATCGGAACCGCCGTCGCCCACCTGCGCGAGCAGCATCAGCGGCAGGATGTTGAGCTGCGTGCCCACCAGCGCCAGCGCCGTGCCGTAGGTGCCCATCGCTATCGCGGCCACCATGCAGGCGTTCGACAACACCGAGGGCAGCACCTCGGGCACCACCGTGTCCCGGAAGGCGCGCGAGCGCGAAGCGCCCAGCGTGCGCGCCGCCTGCGCCGGGCGCAGGTCGAGGTTCGCGAACACCGGGTACAGCGACAGCGCCACGCGCGGAATCAGGTAGTAGGCGTATGCAAAGCCCAGGCCCGACACGCTGTAGATCCAGCTGCCGATGGCCGCCGGGTCTGCGCCCAGGCCCGCGAGCAGCTGCGTCACGAAGCCGGCGCGACCGAAGGCCAGGATGAAGCCGTAGGCGATCACCAGCCCCGAGAAAGCCAGCGGCAGGCCCAGCAGCGTCATCATCCATTGGCGCCGGCCCTCGGGCTGGCGAGCGAGTTCGATCGCGATGCAAGTGCCCACCAGCGCCGACATGAGACCCGCCGCGAGCCCGAGCGCCAGCGTGTTGCGCAGCGCGCCGAAGAACAGCGGGTTGCCGAACAGCCGGCCGAAGGCGCTGCCGCCCTCGCCGAAGGCCTCGGGCAGCAGCGCCGCGAGCGGCACCGCGAAGAACAGCGCCATGAAGGCCCATGCGGGCCAGGCGCCAAAGCGTCGCATGCTGATTACTTCCCCAATGCAGCCTGGGCCCAGAGCTTGTCGACCTCGGCCTTGCGCTCCGACGCCTTCACCACGTCGAGCGGGCGGATCTGCGGCGCGGCCGGCATCTTGGCCGCGACCTCGGCCGACAGCGGCGTACCCGGCACGGCGGGCCGCACGAAGCCCTGCGCGAACAGCGACTGGCCGGCCTCGCTCATGATGAAGTTGAGCCACAGCTTGCCGGCGTTCGGGTTCGGGCCGTTCTTCACGAGGCTGATGGCGTAGGGCGCGGCCACGCTGGCTTCCTTCGGGATCACGACCTCCACCGCGTCGCCCATGCCGTCGACGTGCTTGGCCTTCAGGCCGTCGTTCTCGTAGCTGATCCACACGGGGATCTCGCCCTTCAGGAACTTGGCATACGGCGTGGTGCCTTCCACGCGCAGCACGTTGCCGGCCGCATGCAGCTTGCCGAGGTAGTCGGTGCCGGGTTGCACGTTGTCGACGCTGCCGCCGTTGGCATACGCCGCCGCGAAGGTCAGCACCTGGCCGATGCCGGTGGAGCGCGGGTCGAGGTAGACCACCGTGCTCTTGAACTCGGGCTTGAGCAGGTCGGCCCAGCCGGTGGGCACGGTCTTCACCAGTTTCTTGTTGACCAGGAAGGCGATGTTGAGCGTGTGGATGGTGAACCAGCGGCCCTCGGCCTCGCGGAACACGGGCGGCAGCTTGTCGAAGTTGACAGGCTTGAAGGGCGCGACCACGTCCTTCTTCGCGGCATCGACGGCCGAGGCCGCGAAGTAATAGGCGGTGTCGGCCTGCGGGCGGCGCTTGGTCTTTTCGAGTGCGACCACAGTGGCGGCGGAGCCGATGTCGTTGTAGGTCAGCTCGATCTCGGGGTAGCGCTTCTTGAAGTCACGGAACAGCGACTTCCAGTTGGCCCACTCGGGGCCGGTGTCGAAGGAGACGCACAGGCCTTCCTTCTGCGCCTCGGCGTACAGCGCCTTCTCGCCCGCGTAGAGCTCGGGGCCGTCGAAGGCGAAGGCGGTGCGTGCCGCGAGCGTGGCCAGCGGCAGTGCGCCGGCGGCCTGGATCAGATGTCTGCGTTGCATGGTGGCTCCTTGAAGGAAAAGGTCAGTGGTCGAGTAAACGGAGGTGTTCGGGCGCGATGGCAATGGCTTCGTTGGCCGGCGCGGGCGACTCGGCGAGGAAGGGCTTGGGCGCTCCCTGCACTTCGAAGTCGTAGCGCGTGAGCGCGCCCAGGTAGCGCTGTGCGCCGGTGCGGCCCGCGAGGCGGTTCATGGCGTTGGGCGCCGGGTCGGGCTGGATGTGCTCGGGGCGCACCAGCACATGCACCGGGGTGCCGAAGGAGCGGCTGCCCGTCTCGGCGAAGAGCTCGGCAAAGCCCAGGTCCAGCCGGCCCGGCGAGGCCACCTTCGCGGGCAGGATCGTCGAGAGCCCCACGAACTCGGCCACCGCGCGGCTCGCGGGGTTCTCGTAGATGTCGCGCGGCGTGGCGATCTGCAGCAGCCGGCCGTCTTTCAGCATGGCCACGCGGTCGGCCATCACCAGCGCTTCTTCCTGGTCGTGCGTGACCAGCAGCGTGGTCGCGTTGAAGCGCTGCTGGATCGAGCGGATCTGGTCGCGAAGGTGGCCGCGCACGCTGGCGTCGAGCGCCGACAGCGGCTCGTCGAGCAGCAGCGCACGCGGGTCGATGGCCAGCGCGCGGGCAAGGGCCACGCGCTGCTGCTGCCCACCCGAGAGTCGCGCCACGGCGCGCTGCGAGAACTCGCCCAGCCCCACGATGTCGAGCAACTCCTGCGCGCGCTTGCGCCGCTCGGCCGTTGCCACCTTGCGCAGCTTGAGCCCGTAGGCCACGTTGTCGAGCACGCTCAAATGCGGAAACAGCGCATAGCTCTGGAACACCATGCCGATGTGGCGCTGGTGCACCGGCGTGCGCGACATGTCTTCGCCGCCGAGCATGATGCGACCGGTGTGGCCCGTCTCCAGGCCCGCCACCAGCTTGAGCAGCGTCGACTTGCCCGATCCGCTGGGCCCGATCACCGCGACCAGTTCGCCGGTACGCACGTCGAGCGACACGTCGTGCAGGCCGTGCGTGCTGCCGGGGTAGTTGTAGCTGACGTTGTCGAACAAGAGGCTCATGCGCGCTGCTTTACAAGGGAAGAAGAAAGAAGCGCCGACGCGCTGGCCAGCACAAGAAGGATCACCGTGGCCGCGCAGGCAAAGCCGGTGGCGCCGTAGAAGGCCTGCAGCAGCACGACTGGGTAGGTGCGGTTCTGGAAACTCGTGAGCAGGTTCGACACGCCGAACTCGCCCACCGATATCGCGGCCACCATCACCAGCCCGCTGATCAGGCTCTGGCGCAGGCTCGGCAGCACGATGCCGGTGAACTGCTGCCAGCCCGAGGCGCCGAGCGTGGCCGCGGCCTGCTCGAGCCGGCCCAGGTCGAGGTGGCGCAGGTCGGTCAGCAGCGTGTTGGTGAGATAGGGCAGCGTGAGGATCGCGTGCGCCGCGATCAGCAGCGGCATCGAGCCCAGCCAGGGCGCGAGGTCGGTGTTGAACACGATCATGTAGCCGAAGGCCAGCGTGATGGCCGGCACCGCCACCGGCGTGGCGCTCACGATCCGCGCGGCGAGGCTGCCGCCGCGCCGCGCGCCGTGGTACAGCGCATAGGCCAGCGGAAGCGCCAGCACGGTGTTGATGGCGCAGGCCGCCATGGCGACCACGAGGCTGCTCACGAAGGCCTTGCGGAAGGAGGTGTCGAGCCAGAGGTCGAGATACCACTGCCCGGTGATGCCCGTGGGCAGCAGCGTGTTGGTCCAGTTGCCGCCCACGCTGCCGACGAGCAGCAGGGCGATGGGCAGCAGCAGGTACAGGCCGTAGATGAGCGAGATGCCGCGAACCAAGGTTGTCTCCAGTGTCATTGGCACCCGGCATACTTTCCGGATGCGCTACTGTCTGCGCCGGCCATGCCGCCGCGATGCTTCGAATTCTAGGAAGCGCATGCGAACTTATGGGTGAAAGTTGGATGACGACACTTGAGCAATCGGAAAGCGTTTTTCATTCAGCTTTCATCAACCGGAGCCATGCAGCATGAAGCGTGACTGCCCCACCATCCAGGAGCTGCTGGCCTTCGACGCCGTGGCGCGCCACGACAGCATCACGCTCGCGGCCGGCGCCCTGTGCATCACCGTGAGCGCGGTCAGCAAGCAGATTGCGGGGCTCGAAGCTTTCCTCGGCCGCGAACTGCTGCAGAAGAACGGACGCGGCGTGCAGCTGACCCCCCAGGGGCGCGTGTACTGGCAGAAGATTTCGGGTGGGCTGCGAGCGATTGAAACGGCGACCTTCGAGGCGCGCTCGGGCGATGCGGGCGCCGGACTTCTCACGCTGGCGAGCGTGCCCACCTTCCTCACCAAGTGGCTGATTCCGCGCCTGCCCGCCTTCAGCCAGAAGAGCCGCCACGTGATGCTGAGCTTCAGCCGCCACCTGGAGCCGAGCGACGGCATTCCGGCCGGCGTGGACGCCGCGATCCGCTACGGCCCCGACGGCTGGCCCGGCGTGGTGTCCGAATACATCGCGGGGCGCGAGTTCGTGCTGATCGTGGCGCGCTCGCTGGTCGAAGGGCGGCACCGCATCGCGCAGCCCGCCGACATCCTCGGCCACACGCTGCTGCACCACGAGGGCGCGCCGACCGCGTGGCGCCAGTGGGCCGCGCAACACGGCGTGCCGGAGGTGCAGACCGTGGCCGGCCCGCGCTTCGCGCAGTACTCCGCGTTGATCCAGGCAGCGCTCAACGGCCTGGGCATCGGCCTCGTGCCCAGGCTGCTGGTGCAGGAAGAACTGGCGGAAGGCTCGCTGCTGAGTCCCTGCGGCACGCCGGTGAGCGTGAACCAGGGGCACTATCTCTGCTATCGGCCGGACCGGCTCGACCTGCCGGCGTTCGTGGCGTTCCGCGAATGGCTGCTGCAAGAGGGCGCGGCCTCGCGCGGCGTGGAGGCCGAAGCATGAAACGGCCGTGTTGAGTAACCTCGTGGTCCGAACAGACAACGAAGGACACGATCGATGAAAGTCGCAGTCATGGGCGCCGGCGCAGTCGGCTGCTACTACGGCGCCATGCTGGCGCGCGCCGGACACGAGGTGGTGCTGATCGGGCGGCCCTCGCATGTGGAGGCCGTCAACGCCAGCGGGCTTCGGCTGGAGACCAAGGCCTTCGACGAATTCGTGAAGGTGGCAGCCAGCACCGAAGCCAGCGCAGTGCACGGCGCCGACCTCGTTCTGTTCTGCGTGAAGTCCACCGACAGCGAATCGGCCGCCGCGCAGATCAAGCCGCACCTCTCTCCCGGCGCGCTGGTGCTCACATTGCAGAACGGCGTGGACAACGACGAGCGCGTGCGCCCGGTGCTGCCGTCGAATGAGGTTGCAGCGGCCGTGGTCTACGTCGCCACCGAGATGGCGGGGCCGGGCCATGTGAAGCACCACGGGCGCGGCGAACTGGTGATTGCGCCTTCGCGCGTGAGCGAACAGGTCGCTCGGCATCTGGCCGCCGCGGGCGTGCCCACGCAAATCTCCGACAACGTGCGTGGCTCGCTGTGGGCCAAGCTGATCCTCAACTGCGCCTACAACGCACTGTCCGCCGTTACGCAGCTGCCCTACGGTGTGCTCGTCAAAGGCGAGGGCGTGGCCGAGGTGATCCGCGACGTGGTGGCCGAATGCCTCGCCGTCGCAAAAGCAGAGGGCGTTGTGGTGCCCGGCGACACCGACGCCGCCGTGCGCGGCATCGCGCAGACCATGCCTTCGCAATACTCGTCCACCGCGCAGGACCTCGCGCGCGGCAAGCTCAGCGAGATCGACCACCTCAACGGCCTGGTCGTGCGGCGCGGCCAGGCGCGCGGCGTTCCCACGCCGGCGAACCGCGTGCTGTTCGTGATGGTGAAGCTGCTCGAAGGCAAGCAGCGCTAGCCTGGCATCGGCTCGCGCATCGTCACGAACTCCTCGGCCGCAGTCGGGTGTATGCCGATGGTGCTGTCGAACAGCGCTTTCGTCGCACCCGCGCGCATCGCCACCGCAAAGCCCTGCACCACTTCGCCCGCGTCCGCGCCCACCATGTGCAGGCCCACCACGCGGTCGGTGGCCTTCTCGACCACCAGCTTCATGAAGGTGCGCTCGCTGCGGCCCGACAGCGTGTGGCGCAGCGACTTGAACTCGCTCGAGAACACCGTGACCTCGCCGAACTTCGCGCGCGCTTCGAGTTCGGTGTAGCCGCAGGTACCGATGTTCGGGTGCGTGAACACGGCTGTGGGAATGAACTCGTAGTCGAGCCGGCGCTTGCCCTTGCCGAAGAGTTCGTCGACCACCACCATCGCCTCGGCCAGCGCCACCGGCGTGAGCTGCACGCGCGTGGACACGTCGCCCACCGCATGGATCGACGGCACCGAGCTGCGGTAGTGCGCATCGACCGCGATGGCGCCGCGCTCGTCGAGCTTCACGCCCGCCGCCTCGAGGCCGAGCCCCTGTGTGTTGGGCACCCGGCCGGTGGCGAAGAGCACCGTGTCGGCCTCGATCTGCTGGCCGCGCGCCAGCGTGACGGCAAGCCCGTGCGGCCCGCGCGTGACCGAGGTGGCTTCGCAGTTCAGCCGCACGTCGACGCCGGCCTTGCCCATCTCGTTCGCAAGGAACTGCCGCACGTCGTCGTCGAAGCCGGTGAGCAGGTGCGCGCGGCGGTGCAGCTGCGTGACCTGGGCGCCGAGGCCGTTGAAGATGGATGCGAATTCGCAGGCGATGTAGCCGCCGCCCACCACCAGCAGGCGCTTGGGGAAGGGGTCGAGGTCGAACATCGCATCGGAGCTCACGATGTGTTCGCGGCCCGGAATGTCGGGCACGTAGGGCGTGCCGCCGGTGGCCACCAGGAGGTGACGCGCGGTGTGGCGCTTGCCGTCGACTTCCACCGTGTGGGCGTCGGCCAGCTGCGCCCAGCCGGTGACGAGCGTGACGCCCGCGTTCTTCAGCAGCGAGGCATAGATGCCGTTGAGCCGCGTGATCTCTTTTGCGCGCTGCGACTTCAGGTGCGCCCAGTCGAACTGCGGCGCCTGCGGCAGCTTCCAGCCGTAGCCGGCGGCTTCCTCGAACGATTCGGCATAGCCGGCGGCGTAGCTGTAGAGCTTCTTCGGTATGCAGCCCACGTTGACGCAGGTACCGCCGAGTTCGGCGGCCTCGGCGATGGCGACACGCGCGCCGGTTTGCGCGGCCATGCGCGCGGCGCGGACGCCGCCGCTGCCGCCGCCGATGACGAAGAGATCGAAGTCGAATGTGGGCATGAAAGGCTCCTTGGCCGCCGACTGTAGCGGCGGGCCGAAGGAAGCGCTTTCGGCGGGACTTGCGCGGCGGCTGGCGTTCAGCGCGAGTCGGGCGAGGTCCAGAGCCTGCGCGGATCGTCGCTGCGCTGGCCTTGCGGCTGCTGCTGCGGCTGCTGCGGCGCTGGCGCGATGCCGCGCTGCTGCTGGATCGCGCGCAACTGGGCCTCCTGCGCCTGCCGCATCGCGTTCTGCTGGGCCTGAAGCTGGGCTTGTGCCTGCTGCTGCGCCTGTGCGGCGCGCAATTGCATTTCCTGCTGCTGGCGAAGCTGCTGTTGCTGTTGCTGGGCCTGCTGCTGGGTCGCGCGTTGCTGCTGCAGCTGCAGCTGCATCTGTTGCTGTTGTTGAAGCATCTGCTGCTGCTGCTGCTGCTGCTGCTGCTGCTGGGCTTGCGCCTGCGCCTGCGCCGCGCGCTGCTGCATTTCCTGTTGCTGGCGCAGCGCCTGCTGTTGTTGCTGTTGCTGCTGCCAGCGTTCCTGTTCGCCGCGCTGGCGCCCGTCCTGTTGGGCCCGCCAGTCCTGCTGCTGGCGCCAGTCCTGTTGCGGACGCCCGCCCTGCTGGCGCTGCCATTCCATCTGCTGTCGTTGCTGCAACTGTTGCTGCTGCGCCTGCTGGAGCTGTATCTGCTGCTGCCTCTCCATCAGCGCCGCCGCCGGCGGGACCACGGCGGCGGGCCGGCCGAAGCCACCGCCGAAGCCGTTGATCGCGACGCCCGGCGTGGGTGCCACCGGCACGCGCGCAAAGCGGTCGTCCGGCAGCCGCACGAGGTCACGACGGCCGAAGGGGCCGCGGCCGAAGCGGTCGGCGGGCAGCACGGTCACGGCGCCCGGCATCTGCTGGTTGGCATAGAAGTCGTTGCGCGGCCCGGCCTGACGGTTGTAGATGGCCATGCGGTTCACCTGGTCCACATAGCGCTGGCTCGCGTGGTAGCCGGGGCGCCATTGCTCGCCCGGGGCCAGCGGGAACCAGCCCACGCCGCTGCGGCCGTTGCCGATCTGGACGCCCGCGTTCGCACCGCCGCCCACGAAGCCGACCAGCGCCGGCGAATACACCGGCCGGCCGCTTGTCCGCCCCGGCACCCAGCCCCAGCGCGAACCCACGCGCGCCCAGCGGCCGTAATGGAAGGGTGCGAAACCCCAAGGCGCGGCATCGACCCAGGTCAGGCCCCACGGCGCGACGTTGACCCACTGGCCGTCGCGGTACGGCGCCCAGTCGGCATCGACGTTGCGCGGGAACCAGACGTCGCCGTACGTGGCGTCGTTCTGCCAGTCGCCGTAGTTGTCGAGCTGCAGGTAGCCGACCACTTCGCGCGACACGTAGCGCGCCGAGACCGACTGGTCCTCGATGCGGTTGCGCTCGGCCACCCAGGCGTCGAAGCCGCCAGCCTGCGGCGGCGCACCGCCCACGGCCGCGAGGTCGCGGCCCGACACGGTGAGCTGCTGGCGCGCGACCAGCGACTGCGATTGGCCGTTCTCGCCATAGAGCGTGGCGCGGCCCGAGGCCACGGCCACCCAGGTGGTGCCGGCGGCCGGATCGGAGGCGATGCGGTATTCGCCCGGCGCGTCGATCACCACCGCGAGGTTGCCGGTGTTGACCTCGAAGCGCTGGCCTGCCAGCTCGTCGCGCACGCGCAGCTGCAGGTTGCCCTGGTTCGAGGTGATGCGCGCCGTGTCGTCGTCGAGCTCGGAGAACTCCACGTGCGTCTGCCCGTCGAGCCGCAGGGCTGCCGAGCCGATGTACACCTCGGCGCGGGCGTTGCGGTCGGTCCAGAGGCGGTCGCCGGTGGTGATGGGGCGGTTGGGCTGCGCGTCGTACCAGCTGTCGTCGCCGGCCGGCGCGAAGCTGATGGTGCCCTGGTGGAAGTTGAGACGGGCCACGCGGCCCGGCGGGTCCTGCTGGGCGCTGGCCGCGAGGCCGACGCACAGCATGGCCAGGCCGAGCAGCCAGCGGCGCAGCGTGGCGGAATGCATGGAAATGGCGGATGGGCTCATGGCGTTGTTCTCCCCGGTCGTTGGGACAATGCGAAAGCGCTGAATGTGTAACGCGCGAGAATCCGCTGCCGCTGTCATCGCC
This sequence comes from Variovorax sp. Varisp85, assembly GCF_047304045.1. Classification (NCBI taxonomy): domain Bacteria; kingdom Pseudomonadati; phylum Pseudomonadota; class Betaproteobacteria; order Burkholderiales; family Comamonadaceae; genus Variovorax; species Variovorax sp. Varisp85. Next base: position 35,093 of record NZ_JBGLYN010000006.1, on the reverse strand, counting down.
AACCCGCTGCTTGGTGAAGCGCGCGTGCATTCGGCAACCGGCTGTAAGGAAGAAATCTCCATGAAAAACCAGGATCGCGCACGCCCCACGGGCGCCATGCGCTCCGAAACCGATAGCTTGATCGCGCTTTGCGCAGCGCTCGCCATGGTTCTGGCGGCCATGCCCGCCGCGGCCCAGCTGGCGCGCAAGCCCTCGTATTACCAGCAGCAAAACCAGCCTCTGCCCGACGGCCCGGCCGCGCAGCTCGCGCCGCGCCCCGCGGTGCCGTCGTCATTGCCCGCGCTGCGCAGCCAGGGGGACTTCGACCAGCTGGCGCGCGTCTACGACGCCGGCACGCCGATGCAGCTCGCGCACGTGCTGTTCGCCGTCGACCGGCAGGCGAAGCCGGCGCGCATGTACTACATCGACACGCCGCGCTACCAGCTGCACGTACGCTTCCTGCGCGACACCCGGCTCACGCCGAACACGATCAAGCGCGAGATCGACCGCAACTACCTCGTGCCCGACCGCCGCTTCCTGTTCGGCACGCTGAGCTGGCAGCAGAACATCGGCACCTTCACCTACGAGTTCTGGGAGGGCGACCGGCTCACTGCACCGCTGCTGCGGCAGGCCGACGCGCAGGTCAAGGCCAGCTTCTTCGCGCCCGTGAAGTTCAAGACCAACTCCACGCTGCACGAACGCGTGGCGAAGGAAGCCGGCATCGACTTCGTGAGCCAGGAGGCGCTGATCCGCGAGCAGCCATTTCTGCCGATGAACCTCGGCACCGCCACCGGCCGCGTGCGCATCGTGGACGACGAATCGGGCATCAACGCCCAGCTCGCACTTTTGCCCGACGACATCGCCGTGCTGCGGCAGGTGCCGATCAGCCTGCCGCCGGTGGCGGGCGTGCTGACCGAGCGGCCGTCGACCGCGCTGTCGCACGTCAACCTGCTGGCCAAGGGATGGGGCATTCCGAACGCCTACGTGCGCGACGCCGCCACGGTGCTGAAGGCGCATGCGGGCCAGTGGGTGGCATTGAAGGTCGCGGCCTCGGGCTACCAGGTGCGCCGCCTCGCGCCCGAAGAGATCGCCGCCCTGCCGCCGCGCGCCGTGCGCACCGCCGCCACCGGCGCGACGCCCGGCAGCGCGCGCGCCATCAGGCCCGACCTGCACGAAACCCGTCTGCTGCCGTTGGTCTCGCTGCGCGCGCGCAACAACGCGCAGTGCGGCACCAAGGCCGCGAACCTCGGCGCCATGCTGGCCGCGCACATTCCGGGTACTTCGGTGCCCGACGGCTTCTGCATTCCGTTCGCGCACTACGACCGCTTCATGCGCGCCAACGGCCTGGCCGAGCGCATCGCGCGCATGCAGCAGCAGCCAGGCTTCGCGAGCGATCCGAACGCCCGGCAGAAGGCGCTGGCGCAACTGCGCGACGAGATCGTGCAATGGCCGGTCGACGCGGCCACCGCCGCCGCATGGCGCGCCGCGTGGCAGTCGCAACTGGGCGGCGGCGGCGTGTTCGTGCGCAGCTCGTCCAACTCCGAAGACCTGCCCGGCTTCAGCGGCGCGGGGCTCTACACCACGGTGCCCAACGTCAAGACCGGCGATGCGCTCGAGGTCGCAGTGAAGAAGGTCTGGGCCTCGGTCTTCAACCCCGAGGCCTGGGAGGCACGCAGCGCCGCGGGCTTCGGCGCCGAGTCGGTGCTGATGGGGGTGTTCGTGCAGACCGCCATCGACTCGACCAACGCTGGCGTCATGATCACCCGCGACCCGTTCGATGCGGGGCATCCGCACGTCACCTACATCTCGGCCAAGCGCGGCATCGGCATCCGCGTGGTCGAGGGGCAGCGGGTGGCGGAGCAGGTGATGTATTCGAGCTGGTCGAAGGCGATCCAGGTGCTGAGCCGTTCGGCCGAAGAAACGTCGCTGCAGCTCGACAAGGAAGGCGGCGTGAAGGAAGTGCCGGTGGAGGTGGGCCGCAATGTGCTGACCGACGAGCTGGTGGTGCGCCTCGCCAACGTGGGCGCGGCTGTGAAGCGCACCTTCAACGCGGTGGACCAGGACATCGAGTGGGCCACCGTGGGCGACCGCATCGTGCTGCTGCAGGCGCGGCCATACGTGGAGCGGCGGCGCTGAGCCATCACTGCGGGGCGGCCGCGCCTCGATGGACCGGAAGGGCATTCAGCGGAATGCGCAGGTAGGCCACCCCGTTGTCATCGGGCGGCGGAAATCGCCCGGCGCGCACGTTGACCTGCATCGACGGCAGGATCAGCGTCGGCACGTCGAGCGTGGCGTCGCGCGCGGTGCGCATGCGCACGAATTCTTCTTCGCCGATGCCGTCGCGCACATGGATGTTGTGGGCGCGCTGTTCCGCCACGCTGCTCTGCCAGCGGGGCTCGCGCGTGGCGGGCGGATAGTCGTGGCAGACATAGATGGTCGTCCCGGGCGGCAGGGCGAGCAGCCGGTGCATCGAGCGATAGAGCTGGCGTGCGTCGCCGCCGGGGAAGTCTGCGCGCGCGCTGCCCAGGTCGGGCATGAAGAGCGTGTCGCCGACGAAGACCGCGCCGTCCACGAGGTACGCCATGTCGGCCGGCGTGTGGCCGGGCACCAGGAGCGCGACCGCCTCTGCGTCGCCGATGCGGAAGGATTCGCCGTCCTTGAAGAGATGGTCGAACTGGCTGCCGTCGGGCAGGAAGTCGCGCTCCAGGTTGTAGAGCGCGCGGAAGGTGGCCTGCACCGTGCGGATGTGCTCGCCGATGGCGATGCGCCCGCCGGCCTGCGACTGCACATGGCGCGCGCCCGAGAGGTGGTCGGCGTGCGCGTGGGTTTCCAGGATCCAGTCGACCTGCAGCGCCTGCTCACGCACATAGGCCAGCAGGCGGTCGGCGGAGGCGGTGCTGGTGTGGCCAGACCTGAAGTCGTACTCCAGCACTGGATCGATGATCGCGGCGTGCTTCGTGGCGTGGTCCCAGATCACGTAGGACACCGTGCCCGTCACGGGATCGAAGAATGCCTGGGTGGTGGTGCGGCGGGGCGCTGCGGTCGTCGTCATGGGCACTCCTTCAGTCAAGCCGTTGATATTATATGAATCGATATAATATTAGTGAACTAACCGACATTGCCCTCCATGAAGGCTTCCACCCTCGTCATCGATCCCGAAGTGCTGCGCGGCGGTGCCCGCCAGGCGATCGCGGTGCTCAAGCTGCTGGCCAACGAAGACCGGCTGCTGCTGCTGTGCCAGCTCTCGCAGGGCGAGATGTGCGTGAGCGACCTCGAAAGCGCGCTGGGCATCCGCCAGCCCACCTTGTCGCAGCAACTCTCGGTGCTGCGCGCGGAAGGCGTGGTCAGCACCCGCCGCGAGGGAAAGAACATCTACTACAGCGTCGCCGATGCCGCGCTGCTCGACATCCTCGCGGTGCTCTACCGTCTCTACTGCCCGAAGGAGGACTGAAGATGGCCGCCATCGACTGGCCGCATTTCACGCCATGGACCGCGCTGGCCGGCGGCGTTCTCATCGGCATCGCCGCGGCGATGTTCGTGCTGCTCAACGGGCGCATTGCGGGCATCAGCGGCGTGCTGGGCGGTTTGCTGCGCCCCGTGAAGGGCGACGTGGCCTGGCGCGCGGCCTTCGTGCTCGGACTGATCGGTGCACCCGCCGCCTGCGGGCTGTTTGCCGTGCTGCCCGCGGCACGGATCGATGCCGGCTATGGCGCGCTCGCACTGGCCGGCCTGCTGGTGGGCGTGGGCACGCGTTACGGTGCGGGTTGCACCAGCGGCCACGGCGTGTGCGGCGTGGCGAGGCTGTCGCCGCGTTCGCTGGCCGCCACCGGGGCTTTCATGGCCACCGGATTCGCCACGGTGTTCGTGGCGCGTCATCTGTTGAACCTGTGATGAAGGAGCGATTCGCCCTCATGCCGACCGTCATCGCCTCCCTGCTCGCCGGCCTGGTCTTCGGGCTCGGCCTCATCGTCTCCGGCATGGCCAATCCGGCCAAGGTGCTCGGTTTTCTCGACCTTGCCGGCGCCTGGGACCCCTCGCTCGCATTTGTGATGGGCGGGGCGGTGATCGTGAGCGCCGCCGCCTTCCTATTCGCGCGCCGGCGCAAGCTGTCGCTGCTCGGCGCGCCGATCATGCTGCCCACCGCGCGCCGGATCGACCGTCGCCTCGTCGGCGGCAGCCTGCTGTTCGGCGTTGGCTGGGGTGTGGCGGGCTTTTGTCCCGGCCCCGCGCTGGTCTCGCTCGGCTCGGGCGAGCTCAAGGCCGCGGTCTTCGTGGGCGCCATGCTGCTGGGCATGGGCCTGTTCGAACTGATCGAACAGATGAAGAATCCCAGTGATTGAATACCGCGTCGCAGAAAAGGAAGGAAGCAAGGAAATGACCGAATCCGTGGAGAACAAAGGCTACGCTGGCGACGTGACGCCCGAGCAGGCGGCGCAATGGATGGCCAGCGGCGAGGCCGTGATGGTCGACGTGCGCACCGACGCCGAGCGTGAATGGGTCGGCTACGTACCCGGCGCCGTGCCGCTGGCCTGGAAGCAGTGGCCGGGCATGGCGATGAACCCCGCGTTCGACGACGGCATCCGTGCCGCCGCCGAAGGCAGGAAGAAACTGGTGCTGCTGTGCCGCAGCGGCGTGCGCTCCATCGCGGCCGCCAAGCGCGCGACCGAACTGGGCGCAGAGGCTTACAACATCCTCGAAGGCTTCGAGGGGAATCCGGACGACCAGGGGCATCGCGGACTCATCGGCGGCTGGCGCAAGCGTGGGTTGCCCTGGAAGCAGAACTGAGTCGTTCGGGGTGTGCTCACGCCGACGGGGCTCCCCGCAGCGAAATAAAGGAGGAGCCGAAGGCGGGGGGCATTCGCGCAGGGGAGCACCCGGTGCCATTCGCACGCACCCCGAAAGAAGCAAAAAGGCCCACCGATTCCTCGGCAGGCCTCGAGACTGCCCTCTTCGAGCGCCAGTTCAGAGCGGCGGAATGCGCAGCTTCTGCCCCGGATAGATCTTGTCGGGGCTGCTCAGCATCGGCTTGTTCGCCTCGAAGATCGCGTTGTACTTGTTCGCATCGCCGTAGTACTTCTTCGAGATGGCCGAGAGCGTGTCGCCCTTCACCACGTCGTGGTACTGCGCGGGCGGCGCGGCCGGTGCGATGAGGTTGTTCTCGACGCTCGTCACGTTCGCCACGTTGCCTGCTGCCAGCGAGGCTTTCTCGCTGGCCTCCTGCGATGGCGCCTGGCCCGCGAGGGTGACCACGCCGCTGCTCGCCGCATAGGTCACCTGGAGCCCCGTGAGGCCGAGGTTCTGCGTTTCGATGTAGGTCTTGATGGCCGCGGCGGCGGCCTGGTTGGCGTCTGGCGTGGCGGCCTGCGCCGACGAGCCGCCGAACAGTTTTTCACCCGCCTCCTTGATGAAACTGAGCAAACCCATGGTGTTCTCCTTGTGCCGTAGTTGGTGGATGGACCTGCCAATTTACCGGCGCGACGGGGCAGCGCCGCGTAGGCCCACGCCGCGTGTCGACGAGGTGCCAGCAGGAATAACGACAAAGTCGCAATAATCCCGCGCATGCCATCCCCCTTCCTCGCCATCGACATCGGCAACACCCGCCTCAAATGGGCGCTCTACGACTCGGCCCGCCCCGGCGCCGAGTTGCAGGCGCACGGCGCCGAATTCCTCGACCACATCGAACGGCTGGCCGACGGCCCCTGGGCCGACCTGCCGGCGCCCGGTTCCATGCTGGGCTGCGTGGTGGCCGGGGACGCGGTGCGCCGGCGTGCCGAGGAACAGATCGTCGAGCGTTTCGACTGCGCGCCGCGCTGGGTGATGTCCAGCGCGGGCGAGGCCGGCATCGTGAACGGCTACGACCATCCCACCCGCCTGGGCGCCGACCGCTTCGTGGCGATGATCGGCGCGCGCCACCGCATGCTCGCCGCAAGGCCGGGACAGCCGCCGCGGCCTATGGTGGTGGTGATGATCGGCACCGCCGTGACCGTCGAGGCGATCGACGCGGACGGCAGGTTCCTCGGCGGGCTGATCCTGCCGGGCCACGGCATCATGCTGCGCGCGCTGGAGTCGGGCACGGCCGGGCTGCACGTGCCGACCGGCGAGGTGCGCGAATTCCCCACCAACACCAGCGATGCGCTGACCAGCGGCGGCACCTACGCCATCGCCGGCGCGGTCGAGCGCATGGTGCAGCACGTGCGCTCGCACTGCGGCGCCGATCCGGCCTGCTACATGACCGGCGGCGCGGGCTGGAAGATGGCGCCGGTCATGAACGGGCACTTCGAGCTGGTCGAGAGCCTGATCATGGACGGCCTGCTCGTGATTGCCCGGGAGCGGGCGACGGCCTAGAAGCGGCTCAGGGGCGCATCAGCGCCTCGGCCACGGCATGGAACGCCGGCAGCGTCAGCGGGTCGTTGCCCGCATTGCCCGCCACCGGATGCGCGGCGTAGCGCACGATCACCATCTCGGCCTTCGGGTCCACGTAGATGCTCTGGCCGTGGATGCCGCGCGCCATGTAGGCACCGTGCGGGTTGTGCGACACCCACCACATGTCGCGGTACGACCAGCCCTTGAGCAGCGCATAGCCGGCCTTCACGAACTTCGCCGGGTCGCCGCCGCGCTGGATGTCGTCGACCACCGCCTTCGGAATGGCCTGCTGCCCGTTGGAGGCGCGCCCGCCGTTGCGCATGGTCTCGCCGAAGCGCGCGAGGTCGCGCAGCACGGTGTTGAGGCCGCCGCCGCCCGACTCGGTGCCGATGCGGTCGACCATGAAGTAGGCGTCCTGCTCGGCGCCGATGCGGCGCCAGATCTTTTCGCTCAGCAGGTCGGCCAGCGACTGGTTGCTGGCGCGGCGCACGATCCAGGCCAGCACCTCGGCGTTGACCGTCTTGTAGGCGAAGGCGTCGCCGTGCTCGCCTTCCTTCTTCAGCGTGACGAGGAATTCGTAGAACGACTTGGGTCCGATGTAGTTCTGGCCCTGCGTGAGCATGCCGCCGGCACGGGCGTAGTCCCAGATCTCGGCCTTCGGGTCGGCGTAGTTCTCGGAGTAGTGCACGCCGACGGTCATGTCCATCACCTGGCGCACGGTGGCGTCGCCGTACGCCGTGTCCTTGAGCTCGGGGATGTACTTGGTGACCGGTGCGGCCGGATCGAGCTTGCCTTCGTCCGCGAGGATGGCAGCCAGCGTGCCCACGAAGGACTTGGTGACCGACATCGCGATGTGCGGGCGCTCGGGCGTGAGTGCGCCGAAGTACTTCTCGTAGACCACCTTGCCGCGGTGCATCACGAGGATGCCGTCGGTGTAGGTGCCGGAGATCATCTGGGCGAAGTTCAGCGTCTGGTCGCTGCCTGCACCTCCAAGAGGCTTGAACGTCACGGCTTCGATCTGGACGGGTGACGTGGCCGCCGGCAGCGGGCTGGCCGCGCCGCTGCCGCGCCACACGTTGGCGGTGGGCACGGTCTCGCGCACGTGCGAGAAGCTCCAGCGCGTGCGCGGAAACACGCCGCCGGCCGGGTTGTCGAAGGTGATGAGTTTGTCCGGTGCGGGCGGGAAGCCCTTCATCCAGCCCAGCGCGTCGACCGAGGTGGCCGCGGGGTCGGGCAGCGCGGGAGGCGTGGGCGTCTGTGCGGAAGTGGTGTTCACGGCGAGCAGGGTGAATGCGGCGGCGATCGCCGTGCGAACGAAAAAGGGCATGTTGTTGTTCTCGGTGAAAGGATCAACGGCCGCTGAAGCGCGCTGGCCGGCGTTCGACGAAAGAGCGCACGCCCTCGGCGGCGTCCTCGCTGTTCGACAGGCGTTTCTGCGTCTCGATGAATTCCGACACCGCGGCCAGCGGCCCGTGCTCGATGGCCTTCAGCACGTTGAGCCGCGTGGCCACCACCGCCAGCGGCGCCTGGGCGGCGATGCGCTGCGCAATGGCCAGCGCCGCGTCGAGCTCCTGGCCGGCCGGCACCACCTTCTGCACGAAGTTGAGGCGATAGGCTTCGGCGCTGTCGAACTCGTCGGCCGTGAGCAGGTGCAGCATCGCGTTGCCCAGGCCGGCACGCTCGGCCATGCGCAGCGTGGCGCCTCCCGTGGCCATGATGCCGCGCTGCACTTCCATCTGCGAGAAGCGGCAGTCGTCGGCGGCCACCACGATGTCGGCGCCCAGCATCAGCTCGATGCCGACCGTGAAGCAGATGCCCTTCACGGCAGCCACCATCGGCTTGGTGCGGCGGCGGTAGCCTTCGAGCCCGAAGTCATGCGGCTCCACCAGGCCCTGCGGGACCGCCTTCTCGCCACGCTTCATGTACTCGGCCACCGCCGGCAGGTCGAGGCCTGCCGTGAAGTGGTCGCCGAAGGCGTGCAGCACGCCCACGCGCAGGTTCGGGTCGTCGTCGAGCCGGGTGTAGGCCTCGGCGAGCTGCCTGAACATCGGCGGCGTCCAGCCGTTGCGCTTGGCAGGGCGGTTGATGCCGATCAGCAGCACGTGGCCGAGCACCTCGGTGTCGATGCAGCCTTCGGCGGGCGGGGTGGTGGGCGTGGCGGTCATGTGAGCGGTCTCCTTTTCTTATCTTTTCAAGGAACACTGCGGAACCGGCTTTGCCGGGCCGCTGGTGTTGCCCCCGGTAGGGGGTTGGCGAAGCGACACGAAGTGCGCGAAGACTGGGGGCGAGCCAGTGTCAGTACGTGTAGACGCCGCGGCCCGTCTTGCGGCCCAGCTGGCCCGCGGCGACCATTTCCTTCAGCAGCGGGCAGGGGCGGTACTTGGAGTCGCCGAACTGCTCCAGGTACACCTCCATCACGGCCAGGCACACGTCCAGGCCGATCATGTCGGCCAGTGCCAGCGGGCCGATCGGCTGGTTGCAGCCCAGCTTCATGCCGGCGTCGATGTCTTCCGCCGTGGCGATGCCCTCGGCCAGCACGAAGAAGGCCTCGTTGATCATCGGCACCAGGATGCGGTTGACCACGAAGCCCGGCGCGTTCTTCACGGTGATGGGCGACTTGCCCAGGCGCTCGGCCAGTTCCTTCACCGTGTCGTGCGTGGCGTCGCTCGTGAGGTAGCCGCGGATCAGCTCCACCAGCGCCATCATCGGCACCGGGTTGAAGAAGTGCATGCCGATGAAGCGGTCGGGGCGCGAGGTGGCGGCGGCCAGCTGCGTGATCGAGATCGACGAGGTGTTCGAGGCGATGATCACCTCGGGTGCCAGCATGTCGTCGACCTGCTTGAGGATCTTCAGCTTGAGCGCGTGGTTCTCGGTGGCCGCCTCGATGACCAGCTGCGCGCTCTTCAGGTCGTCGTAGTTGGTCGAGCCCTTGATGAGCGCCAGCGCGGCGGTCTTCTGCTCGGCGGTGAGCTTCTCTTTCTTGATCAGGCGGTCGAGGCTGCCCGACACCGTGGCCAGGCCCTTGTCGACCGCCGCCTGGGCGATGTCGACCATCACCACCTTCACGCCGGCCACCGCGCAGGCCTGCGCGATGCCGTTGCCCATCGTTCCGGCGCCGATGATGCCGACAGTCTGAATAGCCATGAGAAAACTCCTTGAGAGAAAACGAAAAGAAGGGTGCGCGAGGCTGGCGCCGCGGCGAAAACTTCGATTGTGAAGCAGCCCCCGGGCCGCGCCGTTGCCGCGTGCGACACCGTCGGCCCGCCGGTGGCTTACAGTGCGGCGGTTGCTTTTTCCCCGCTTTCCACCGCTTTCTCCGACCTCCGACCATGACCACCCTCGGCACCCCCCTTTCCCCCTCGGCAACCCGCGTGATGCTTCTCGGCTCCGGCGAACTCGGCAAGGAGGTGCTGATCGCCCTGCAGCGCCTCGGCGTCGAGACCATCGCGGTCGACCGTTACGAGAACGCCCCCGGCCAGCAGGTGGCGCACCACGCGCGCACCATCACCATGAGCGACCCCGAGCAACTCAAGGCGCTGATCGAGGCCGAGAAGCCCGCGCTGGTGGTGCCCGAGATCGAGGCCATCGCCACGCCCATGCTCCAGCAGCTCGAAGACGCGGGTGTGGTGCGCGTGATTCCCACCGCCCGCGCCGCCCGCTTGACCATGGACCGCGAAGGCATCCGCCGCCTGGCCGCCGAGACGCTGGGCGTGCCCACCAGCCCCTACAAGTTCTGCGACTCGCTGGCCGAACTGCAGGTGGCCATCGACGCAGGCATCGGCTACCCCTGCATCGTCAAGCCCGTGATGAGCAGCTCCGGCAAGGGCCAGAGCAAGATCGACGGCCCGGCCGACGTGCAGAAGGCCTGGGACTACGCCATGGCCGGCGGCCGCGTGAGCCACGGCCGCGTGATCGTCGAGGGCTTCATCGACTTCGACTACGAGATCACGCTGCTGACCGTGCGCGCCAAGGATGCTGTGGGTGTGGTGGAAACCAGGTTCTGCGACCCCATCGGCCACGTGCAGGTCAGCGGCGACTACGTGGAAAGCTGGCAGCCGCACCCCATGGCGCCCGCCGCGCTGCAGAAGGCGCAGCAGATCGCGCAGGCCGTCACGGCCGACCTCGGCGGGCAGGGCCTGTTCGGCGTCGAGCTGTTCGTGAAGGGCGACGAAGTCTGGTTCAGCGAAGTCAGCCCCCGCCCGCACGACACCGGCATGGTCACCATGGCCACGCAGTGGCAGAACGAGTTCGAGCTGCATGCGCGCGCCATCCTCGGCCTGCCGGTCGACACCTCGCTCAAGAGCCCGGGCGCCAGCGCCGTGATCTACGGCGGCGTGGACGCCACCGGCATCGCCTTCGACGGCGTGGCCGAGGCCTTGCAGGTGCCCGGCAGCGACGTGCGCCTGTTCGGCAAGCCCGAGAGCTTCACCAAGCGCCGCATGGGCGTGGCGCTGGTGCATGCAGCCGACACCGGCACCGCCCGCAGGCTCGCCAAGGAAGCCGCCTCGCGCGTGAAGCCGCGCAAGGCATAGCCAGTTTCCGCAAGCCGCGCCGCAGCGGCGCGGGCATGGTGCGGGAGGATCGAGCGACGCCCGCTCGACCTCCCGGAGACACCATGCTGCATCCCCAGGCGCGCGCCTTGCTCGACTTCATCGAGGCGCGCGGCATTCCGCCGACTCACACCCTCTCGCCTGCCGACGCGCGGGCCTTCTATCGCGAGCGCCGCGCCGCCTTGCAGCCGCTGCCGGCCGAGGTGGCCGAGGTGCGCGACCTGGCCGCGCAAGGGCCGCACGGCCCCATCCCGGTGCGTCTGTACAGGCCCCTGGGTTCGGGCGCCGGTCCGCTGCCGGTGCTGGTGTACTACCACGGCGGCGGCTGGGTCATCGGCGACCTCGACACGCACGACGTGCTGTGCCGCGAACTGGCCAACGGCGCCGGCTGCGCCGTGGTCGCGGTCGACTACCGCATGGGCCCGGAGCACCGCTTTCCCGCAGCGGTGGACGACGTGCTCGCCGCCACCCGCTGGGTGCGCCGCGAGGCCGTCGCGCTGGGGCTCGATGCGAGCCGCCTCGCCGTGGGCGGCGACAGCGCGGGCGGCAACCTCGCGGCCGTGGTGTCGATCGCCGCACGCGATGCCGGCGACCTGCCCATCGCCTACCAGCTGCTGATCTACCCGGCCACCGACATGCGCCGCGGCCATCCATCGCACCAGGCCAACGGGCAAGGCTACCTGCTGACCAGCGACACGATGACGTACTTCCACGACCACTACATCACCGACCCGGAGCACGACCTCGACTGGCGTGCTTCGCCGCTGCTGCACACCGACCTCGCGGGCCTGCCGCCGGCGCTCGTCGTCACGGCCGGCTACGACCCGCTGCGCGACGAAGGCGCCGCGTATGCCGAGGCGCTCACGGCCGCCGGCAACAGCGCCGCGTACGTGTGCTTCGAGCGCCAGATCCATGGCTTCATCACCATGGGCAAGGTGCTCGACGAGGCCGGCACCGCGGTCGCGCTCTGTGCCGCCGAGCTGCGCCGCGCGTTCGCGCGGGCCTAGGGAAAGTCCCCGCGCAAATGCACGCCGCGCCGCCGGCCTGCGCCGCTACGATCCAGCGAGCGCGACACCATCCACCGTTGGCAATCGACCCCCGATGCAGGAGACAGGCACCATGCAGCGAACGAGGACTGCGCCGTCGGACAACGGCGGCGCACCACAGGGTGAACGCCTCATGTGGCTCACGCCGCAACGCGTGTTCTACGCCGGGCTGCTCGGCGCGGCCGCCGAGCGCACGATGGGCGGGCACGGCGTGTACCTGTCGCCCGCGGGCGTGCCGCCGATCCGCATCCGCATCGGCGGCGGCGCCTGGCAGGCGGGCGAGCTGATCGTGGTGCCGCCGCAGGTGCCGCACCATGTCGAGAGCGAGCATCCGCTGATCTTCAACCTGTTGATCGAATCGGAATCGGTCGACCCCGCGCGCTTGCCGGCGTTCATGCGGCACTGCGGCCCGGTCGATGCACCCGCCTTCGCGCGGCGTGTGCGCGAGGTCCATGCGCACCTGCTCGCGGCCTCGGGCCGCGGCTCGGAATTCGACGGCTTCGATTTCGATGCGCTGTTCTTCGGCGAGGTGCTTGCGCCGCGACCGATCGACGCGCGCATCCGCAAGGTCATCGACACCCTCGTCGCCGACCCCGCGGCGCCCGCCTCGGCCGAAGACTGCGCGGCCTCGGTGCACCTGTCGTTCTCGCGCTTCCTGCATCTGTTCAAGCAGGAGACCGGCATGGCGTTTCGCGCCTTCCGGGCCTGGAAGCGCGCGCGCAGCCTGCTGCGCTACGTGCGCCAGGCCGGCACGCTGACCGATATCGCGTTGGACACCGGCTACCCCGACTCGACGCACTTCAGCCATTCGATCCGCCAGGTCTACGGCCTCAAGCCCAGCGACATCGTGGCCGGATCGCGCCGGCTTGCGCTGCACGACGCGGCGGGCGGCTTCAGGCAGTAGGCGCGAAGAGGCCCCATGCAGATCCTCCAACTCCTGCTGTCGGGCATTGCGCAAGGTTGCATCTACGGCCTGATCGCGCTGGGCTTCGTGCTGATCTACAAGGCCACCGAAACCGTGAGCTTCGCGCAGGGCGACCTGATGATGCTCGGGGCCTTCGGTGCGTTCGCGGGCATGTCGCTGTTCGGCCTGCCGTTCTGGCTCGCGGCCATCCTTGCCGTGGTGGCGATGGCGGCTTTCGGCGTGCTGCTCGAACTGGTGGTGATCCGGCCGATCCTCGGGCAGCCGCAGTTCTCCATCGTGATGCTCACGATCGGCATCGCCTACGTGGCGCGCGGGCTCATCACCATGGTGCCGGGCATCGGCACCGACACCCACACGCTCCCCGTGCCCTACAAGGACCAGATCTGGAAACTGGGCGAGCTGGTGGTCAACCTCGAGCAGCTCGCGATCATCGTCGCCACCGCCATCCTCTGCGCCCTGCTGTTCGCGATGTTCCGCTACAGCAAGCTCGGCATCGCGATGCAGGCCTCGTCGCAGAACCAGCTGGCGGCCTACTACATGGGCATTCCGGTGAAGCGGCTCAACGGGCTGGTGTGGGGCCTGGCAGCGGCGGTCGCGGCCATCGCGGGCATGCTGCTCGCGCCCATCACCTTCGTGCACGCGAACATGGGCTTCATCGGGCTCAAGGCGTTTCCGGCGGCGGTGGTCGGCGGTTTCGGCAGCCTGCCGGGTGCCATCGTCGGCGGGCTGGTCATCGGCATCGTCGAGTCGTTCGCGGGCTTCTATCTGCCCGATGGATTCAAGGACACGGCGCCGTACATCGTGGTGCTGCTGATGCTCATGATCAAGCCGAACGGCCTGTTCGGCGAGAAGCTGCGCAAGAAAGTTTGATCGTTCATGCGCTTCATCTTCAAGACCAGCTACGACCAGGACATCCGCCTTGCCCGGCACGGCGGGCATGTGTTCTGGTACAGCCTGCTGGTGGCGTTCCTGGTCGTCGCACCATGGGTGATCGACGAATACTGGCTCGCGCAGCTGACCTTCGTGCTGATCTACGGGATCGTCGGCCTGGGGCTCATGCTGCTGGCCGGGTTCACGGGGCAGTTCTCGATCGGGCATGCGGCGTTTCTTGGCGCGGGCGCTTACACGCAGGGCGTGCTGACGAACGCCGGTGTGCCGTTTCCGGTTGCGCTGATCGCGGCCGCGGCGCTGTCGGCGGCCGTGGGCGTGGTGGTCGCGCTGCCGGCGCTGCGCGTGAAGGGCATCTACCTGGGCATCGCGACGCTGTCGTTCGGCTTCATCGTCGAGGAAGTGTTCGCGCGGTGGGAGAGCGTGACGGGCGGCAATGCCGGCCTGCATGTGAAGGCGCCGGAGATATTCGGCTGGTCGCTGGGCTCGGGCGATGGCTTCTACTTCCTGTGCCTGGTGGTTGCGGTGATTTCCACCTTGGGCATCCTGAACCTGCTGCGCTCGCCGACGGGGCGCGCCTTTGTCGCGATCCGCGATTCGGAGATCTCGGCGCAGAGCATGGGCATTCACCTCGCACGCTACAAGACGATGTCGTTCGCGATCTCGGCGGCACTCGCGGGCCTGGGCGGGGCCTTGTATGCGCACAAGCTCAGCTTCATCTCGCCGGACCAGTTCAGCATCCTGCAGTCGATCGACCTGCTGCTGATGGTGGTGATCGGCGGGCTCGGCTCGGTGCACGGCGCGTTCCTTGGCGCGATCTTCCTGATCGCGATGCCGCAGCTGATTTCCATCGGCAAGGACTGGCTGCCCGCGGTCATCGGGCAGGCGCCGGGGCTTCAGGGGCTGGTGTATGGCCTGGTGCTGATCGCCTTCGTGCTGTTCGAGCCGCTGGGGCTGTACGGCCGATGGCTCAAGGTGCGCACATGGCTGCAGCTCTTTCCGTTCTATCGCCGCGGATTGTTCAAGCGGCAGAAGTCGTTCACCAAGTCGGACCGGCTGAGATGACACTCCCCCAGGCTTCGTGCACTCCGTGTCGCTTCGCCAACCCCCTCGCCGGGGGCGACACCTGCTGCCCGGCAAAGCCGGTTCCGCGGTGTCCTGCGAACGGGGTGCGGCAGTCCTGCGCGCCGGCGAGTGACGGAGCCCAGAGATGAGCGGCGACATTCTTCTTTCGGCCAAGGAGCTGAGCGTGCGCTTCGGCGGGGTGCTGGCGGTCAACAAGGTGAGCTTCGATGTGCGGCGTGGCGAGGTGTTCACGCTGATCGGGCCGAACGGGGCGGGCAAGACGACGGTGTTCAACCTGATCAGCCGCATCTACACGCCGACCATGGGGGAGATCACGTGGCATGGCGAGGAGGGCGGCGCCATTGCGCTGACCCGGCAGGCCCCGCATGCGATTGCCGCGCTGGGCATTGCGCGCACCTTCCAGAACATCGAACTGTTCGAGCACGCGACGGTGCTGCACAACCTGCTGATCGGCCGGCACAGGCACCGGCAGACGGGGTTCTGGAGCGAGGTGTTCTTCACGCCCGCCACGCGGCTCGCGGAGATCGAGGCGCGCGAGAAGGCGGAGCAGGTGATCGAGCTGCTGGACCTGCAGCACCATCGCGATTCGATGGTGGCGGGGTTGCCCTATGGCGTTCGCAAGGTCGTCGAGCTGGCGCGTGCGCTGTGCACGGAGCCGAAGCTGCTGCTGCTCGATGAGCCTTCTTCGGGGCTCAATGTGGAAGAGACGGCGGACATGGCGTTCTGGATCCAGGACATCCAGCATGAGCTGGGTGTGTCTGTGCTGATGGTCGAGCACGACATGTCGCTTGTTTCCAAGGTGTCCGACCGGGTGCTGGCGATGAACATGGGCGAGGTGCTGGCTACCGGCTCTCCTCGCGAGGTGCAAGCCGATGCGCGGGTTGTCGAGGCCTATCTCGGGACCGTGGACGACGTGAGCAGCTTGAGGAGGACGGCGGCATGAGCGACGCAGTCCTTCAGCTTCTCAACGTAGAGAGCGCCTACGGTCCGATCAAGGCGATCCGTGGCGTCAGCCTGAAAGTCAGGCAGGGCGAGATCGTGACCGTGCTCGGTTCGAACGGCGCAGGCAAGACGACCATCCTCAAGACCATCTCCGGAATCATCGACCCCCGCAAGGGCAGCATCGAATTCCAGGGCAGGAACATCACTGCCAAGGACCCGGCCCACATCGTCCAGCAGGGGCTGAGCCACGTGCCCGAAGGCCGCGAGGTGTTCCCGCTGCTGTCGGTGAAGGACAACCTGCTGATGGGCGCCTACACCCGCAAGGACCGCGACGGCGTGGCGCGGGACATGGAGACGGTCTACACCTACTTCCCGATCCTGCGCGAGCGGGCCACGCAGGACGCGGGGCTGCTGTCGGGCGGCCAGCAGCAGATGCTCGCCATCTCGCGCGCGATCATGGCCGCGCCGCATCTGATTCTTCTGGACGAACCGAGCCTCGGGCTGAGTCCGAAGCTGACGAAAGAGATCTTCGAGATCGTCGTGCGCATCAACCGCGAGCGCGGCACCACCATCCTGCTGGTCGAGCAGAACGCCAACATGGCGCTCAACGCCGCCGACCACGGCTACGTGCTGGAGAACGGCCGCATCGTGATGGAAGACAGCTGTGAACGCCTGCGCGAGAAGGAAGACATCAAGGAGTTCTACCTCGGCGTGAAGGACGACGGCGTGCGCGGCGAGCGGCGCTGGAAAAAGAAGAAAACCTGGAGATAGCCGCCATGCAAGGACTCTGGGACCTCGACGCCTTCGCACCCCGGCTCGACGTCGTCGTGCCCGGCGACACCATTCCCGCGATGTTCTGGAGCGCC
This sequence comes from Variovorax sp. Varisp85, assembly GCF_047304045.1. NCBI lineage: Bacteria > Pseudomonadati > Pseudomonadota > Betaproteobacteria > Burkholderiales > Comamonadaceae > Variovorax > Variovorax sp. Varisp85. Next base: position 18,448 of record NZ_JBGLYN010000006.1, on the reverse strand, counting down.
GTGAAGCAGCGCGGCGACAACATCTGGATGCGGCAGAAGGAACTGGGCATCTGGCGCAGCTGGAGCTGGCACCAGACCGCCGACGCGGTGCGCGAGATCGCGGCCGGCCTCCAGTCCATCGGCTTTGCGCCGGGCGAGTGCGCGTCGATCCTGTCCAACACCGTCATCGAATGGGTGCTCGCCGATCTCGCGGTGCTGAGCTGCGGCGGTGTCTCCAATGGCATCTATCCGACCGACGCGGCCTCGCAGGTGCACTACCTTTGCGAAGACTCGGGCACCACCGTGCTCTTCGTGGAAGACGACGAGCAGCTCGACAAGGCGCTCGAGGTGCGCGCCGGCCTGCCGCGCCTGCGCTGCTTGGTCGTGTTCGACATGGAAGGCCTGCGCGACCTCGACGATGCAGCGGTGATGAGCCTCGACGCGCTGCGCGCGCTCGGGCGCCAGCACCTGGCCACCGATCCGCAGGCGGTCGAACGTACGGTTGCCGCCTGCCGCCCTGAAGACCTCGCCATCCTCGTCTACACCTCGGGCACCACCGGCAAGCCCAAGGGCGCCATGCACAGCCATGCCGGGCTCGTGTACACCGCGCGCGGCTACAACACGCTCGTCGCGCAGGACCAGACCGACGAGCGCATGTGCTTCCTGCCGCTGTGCCACATCGCCGAGCGCATGGGCGGCGAGTACTTCGCGATGTACACCGGCGCTATCCTCAACTTCGTCGAGAACCCCGAGACCGTGCCGGAGAACGTGCGCGAGATCGCACCCACGGTGTTCACGGCCGTGCCGCGCGTGTGGGAGAAGTTCTATTCGGGCGTGATGATCGCCCTGAAGGAGGCGAGCCCGCTGCAGCAGGCGGCCTACAGGTGGAGCATCGGCGTGGGCGAGGAGATCGCCAACCGCGTGCTGGCGGGCGAGCCGGTGAGCTCGCCGCTGAAGTTCAGGTTCAGGCTCGCGCGCATGCTCGCGCTGGACAACGCGCGCAAGCTCATCGGCATCCACCGCGCGCGCTTCCTGGTGACGGGCGCGGCGCCCATCTCGCCCGAGCTGGTCAAGTGGTATCTCGCGCTGGGCGTGCCGATGCTGGAGGTGTGGGGCATGACGGAGTCGTGCGGCGCCTCGACCGCGGTGCCGGCCACGCGCATCAAGCCGGGCTCCATCGGCCCGGCCACCGGCTACAACGAGGTGCGCCTCGACCCCGCCACCGGCGAGATCCTGGTGCGCGGCCCCAATGTCTTCATGGGTTACCTCAACCTGCCCGAGAAGACGGCCGAGACCATCGACGCCGACGGCTGGCTGCACACCGGCGACGTGGGCACGATGGACGAGGACGGGTATTTCCGCATCACCGACCGGATGAAAGACATCATCATCACGGCGGGTGGGAAGAACGTGACGCCCAGCGAGCTGGAGAACGAGCTCAAGTTCAGCCCCTACATCACCGATGCCGTGGTCATCGGCGACAAGCGGCCCTACCTCACGGTGATCGTCATGATCGATCAGGAGAACGTCGAGAAGTTTGCGCAGGACCACGACGTGCCGTTCAGCAACTACGAGAGCCTGACGCGCACGAAGGAAGTTCAGGATTTGATCCAGGGCGAGATCGATCGCGTCAACGCCAGGTTCGCGCGCGTCGAGCAGATCAAGAAGTTCTTTCTGCTCGAAACGCAGCTCAGCGCCGAGGACGAGGAGCTCACGCCCACGATGAAGCTCAAGCGCAAGCTGGTGCAGACCAAGTACGCCGGCCGCATCGACGCCATGTACCGCTGACCTCTTTTTTTGCCAACCCGAGGAGACACCGCTATGACGAAGCTCAAGACACTGACGACGCTGGCCGTGCTGGGCCTGGTCGCGACGCTCGCATCCGCTCAGCAGCAGGGCGTGAGCAAGGACGAGATCCGCATCGGCACGATCCAGGACCTGTCGGGTCCGCTCGCGGGCTTCGGCAAGCAGGCGCGCAACGGCATGCAGCTGCGCGTGGACGAACTCAACGAGCAGGGCAGCCTCAATGGGCGCAAGCTCAAGCTCTTCGTCGAAGACTCGGGTTACGACCCGAAGAAGGCCGTGCTGGCGGCGCAGAAGCTGGTGAACCAGGAAAAGATATTCATCATGGCCGGCCACATCGGCACGGCGCAGAACATGGCGGCGATGCCGGTGCAGTTCGAGAAGAACATCGTCAACTTCATGCCGATCACCGCAGCGCGCGAAATGTACGAGCCGCTCAATCGGCTGAAGTATTCGTTCGCAGCCACCTACTACGACCAGATCCGCCTGGCCCTGCCCAAGATGATCAAGGAGAAGGGCGCCAAGAAGGTCTGCACCATCTACCAGGACGACGAGTTCGGCCTCGAGGTGCTGCGCGGCGCCGAGGCGGGCCTGAAGACCGCCGGCATGGAGCTGGCCGAGAAGACCTCGTTCAAGCGCGGCGCCACCGACTTCAGCTCGCAGGTCGCCAAGATGAAGGCCGCCAACTGCGACCTCGTGGTGCTCGGCACCATCATCCGCGAGACCATCGGCACCGTGGGCGAGTCGCGCAAGACGGGTTTCAACCCGACCTTCCTGGGCTCGAGCGCGGCCTACACCGACCTGATCCACAAGCTGGGCGGCAAGGCGATGGACGGCATCTACGCCACCATGACGGTGCAGAACCCGTACACCGACGAGCAGTCGCAGCCGCTGCGCTTCTGGGCCAACAAGTACAAGACCAAGTTCAACGAAGACCCGACCGTGTTCTCGGTGTACGGCTACGTGATCATCGATTCGTTCATCAAGGCGGCGACCAAGGCCGGGCCGAACCTCACGACCGACAGCTTCATCAAGGCGATGGACAGCATGACCTTCGAGCCCGACATGTTCGGCAGCCCGAAGAGCAGCTACACCGCCACCAAGCGCCTGGGCAACGATCTGTCGCGCCTGTCGCAGATCAAGGATGGCAAGTGGGTGGTCGTGTCCGACTATGTGACACCATGACCCGGCGCTCCCCCATGCTTCGCGCACTTCGTGTCGCTGCGCACACCCCCTCGCCGGGGGCAACACCTGCGGCCCGGCAAAGCCGGTTCCGCGGTGTTCCGCGATGAAGGTGCGCAGGTTGGCCGGGGTTTATATTCGCGGCGAACTTCTCTGGTGAAGACCCCGCAATGCCACAGTACTGGTTGATGAAATCCGAGCCCGACGAGGTCTCGATCGACGATGCGCTCGCCGCGCCCGGCGCCACCGTGGCCTGGACCGGCGTGCGCAACTATCAGGCACGCAACTTCATGCGCGATGGCATGAAGGTCGGCGACGGCGTGTTGTTCTATCACTCGAGCTGCCCGGAGCCCGGCATCGCGGGCATTGCGCGCGTGGCCTCGGGCATCAAGCCCGACCCGACGCAGTTCGATCCGAAGTCGCCCTACTACGACGCGGCCTCGAAGAAGGACGATCCGCGCTGGCTGCTGGTGGATGTGCAGGCGCTGCGCAAGACGCGGCTGCTCTCGCTGCCCGAGCTGCGCGCCAGGCCCGAGCTGGCCGACCTGGTCGTGCTGCGCAAGGGCAACCGGCTGTCGATCACGCCGGTCGAACCCGCGCACTGGCGGATCATCGAGAAGATGCTGGGCTGAATGAATCAGCCCACGCGCTGCAGGATCGGAAACAGCTTCCCCAGCCCATCGGCCATCACCTCTACCGCGAGCGCAGCGAGGATCAGCCCCATGAGCCGCGTCATGATGTTGATGCCCGTCTTGCCGAGCACGCGCGCAATGGGTTGCGCGAGCGAGAAGGCCACCGCGGTGGCCAGCGCGACCACCACGCCGTAGCCGACCAGCACCGCGAGTTCCCACAGGTGCTGCGTCTTGTCCGCGTAGATGACCACGGTGGAAATGGTGGCCGGCCCGGTGAGCAGCGGAATGGTGAGCGGCACCACCGCGATGGACGCGCCCATGGAGGCCTTCACTTCGGTGGCGCGCAGCTCCTCGACGTTGGTCTTGCTCTCGGCCGGCTTGGCATTCAGCATCGACAGCGAGCTCATGAGCAGCAGCAGGCCGCCGCCGACCTGGAAGCTCGCGATCGAGATGCCGAAGAAGGACAGCAGTTGCAGCCCGAGCAGCGCGCTCACCGCGATCACCACGAAAGCGCTGAAGGCCGACATGCGCACCGTGTGGCGGCGCTGCGCATCGCTGTAGCCCTGCGTGTAGTGGATGAAGAACGGCACGATGGCCAGCGGGTTGACGATGGCCACCAGCGTGACCAGCGGCTTGATCAGGTCCATCGAGGTGCTCATGGTCAGCGGCCTCCGGCGACGTCGAGCAGGGCCATGGTGGTGTAGCTGGCCTCGGCGGACAGCAGCCACAGGATGGCGCCCGCGATTTCCTCTGCGCTGCCGGTGCGCTGCATGGGCACGGTGGGCGCGAGATCGAAGGCGCGGTCCGGCATGCCGCCCGAGGCGTGGATCTCGGTATCGATCAGTCCGGGGCGCACTGCGTTCACGCGGATGCCTTCGGCCGCCACTTCCTTGGCCAGCCCGATGGTGAAGGTGTCGATGGCGCCCTTGCTCGCGGCGTAGTCGACGTACTGGTCGGGCGAGCCCAGCCGCGCGGCGGCGCTGGAGATGTTGACGATGGCGCCGCCCGCGCCGCCGTAGCGCGTGCTCATGCGCCGCACGGCCTCGCGCGCGCAGATGAAGCTGCCGATCACGTTGATGCGGAACATGCGCTCCAGCCGGGCCACGCTCATCTCGTCGACGCGTGCCTGCACGTCGACCACGCCGGCGTTGTTGACCAGCGCCGTCAGCCGGCCGAACCTCGCGTCGACCTTCTGGAACATGGCGAGTACCTGCGCCTCGTCGCCCACGTCGGCCTGCACGGCCATGGCGGTGCCGCCGCCCGCGCGGATGGTGCGCACCACCTCGTCGGCGGCCAGAGAGTTGCTGGCGTAGTTGACGGCCACCGCGTAGCCGCGCTGCGCGGCGAGCACGGCGGTGGCGGCGCCGATGCCGCGCCCGCCGCCCGTGATCAAGAGCACTTGGTCCAAAACCTACCTCCTGCAGAGAAACTGCGTGTCAGTTAAAACCGTTGGCTTGGATTACATCATCGGGGGCACGCGCATGAGCACCAACAGAACCATCGACTACTACTTTGCGCCACAGAGCCCATGGACTTATCTGGGGCATTCCCGCTTCGCGGCGATTGCCGCGGCCGCCGGTGCCGCGGTGCGCGTACGGCCCATCGACATGGGCAGCGTGTTCCCTGTGTCGGGCGGGTTGCCGCTGGGCAAACGCGCACCGCAGCGCCAGGCGTACCGGCTGGTCGACCTGGCGCGCTTCTCGCGCCACCTCGGCCTGCCGCTGAACACCAGGCCGAAGTTCTTTCCCGTGGCCAGCGACGATGCGGCCCGGCTCATCATCGCGGTCGACATGCACGACGGCACCGAGGCAGCCATGCGCATGTGCGCGGCGGTGTTCGCGGCCGTGTGGGTGCAGGAGCGCAACATCGGCGATCCGAAGGTGCTCGATTCGCTGGTCATCGAATGCGGGCTGTCGCCCAAGCGCGCCGAGCAGTCTCAGAGCCAGGCGGTGCAGGAGCGCTACGAGGCCTACACGCAGGAGGCCATCGACATCCAGGTGTTCGGCGCGCCGAGCTACGTGATCGACGGCGAGATCTTCTGGGGCCAGGACCGCCTCGACTTTGTCGAGCGAGCGCTGCGCCCTTGACCCCCGGCATTCATTCATTCATTCATTCATTCATTCATTCATTCATCTATTTGCCATCAAGGAGCAAGACAACATGGGTCAATTCATCGATCTCAAGGCCAAGGACGGCTTCATCTTCCCCGCCTACGTGGCCGAGCCGGCGGGCAAGCCGCGCGGCGCGGTGGTCGTGGTGCAGGAAATCTTCGGCGTCAACTCGCACATCCGCGCGGTGGCTGACGGCTACGCGGCGGAGGGTTACCTCGCCGTGGCGCCGTCGACCTTCCACCGCGTCAAGCCGGGCGTGGAGCTGGGCTATTCGGACGACGACATGAAGAACGGCTTCGGCCTGAAAACCGCGGTCGAGGCGCTGCCGGCGCCGGGCGTGCTGCAGGACATCGAGGCGTCCATCGCCTACGCGTCGAAGGCCGGCAAGGTCGGCATCGTCGGCTACTGCTGGGGCGGCCTGCTGGTGTGGCGCGCAGCGGCGCTGCTGCCGGGCCTGGCGGCAGCGGCACCCTACTACGGCGGTGGCATGACCACGCCCGAGGAAACGGCACGCCAGCCCAAGGTGCCGGTGCTCGCGCATTTCGGCAACCAGGACCACTGGATTCCGCTGGACACCGTCGAGTCGTTCAAGAAGGCGCATCCGGAGGTGGAAGTGCACGTGTACCCGGTCGGCCACGGCTTCAACTGCGACCAGCGCGGCTCCTACGACGCCGACGCGGCAAAGCTCGCGCGGGAACGCACGCTGGCGTTCTTTGCGAAGCACGTCGGCTGAAGCAGCGCCTCGGCGCCCTTACTTGCTTCTTTGCGCCGATTCAGGACCCACTCGCGTCTGCAGGAAGTCGAGCAGCGCGCGCAGCGCGGCGCTGTTGTGGCGCCGCTGCAGGTAGGCGGCCGACAGCCACATGTCCTTGCGCGCGTAGTCCTGCAGCACGGGCACGAGTTCGCCCTGGTCGAGGTGCGACTGCACGAGGATCGACGGCAGGTAGATCACGCCGAAGCCGTGCATCGCCACGCGGATCAGCGGCGCAGCCTCGGTGCAGTCCATGCGGCTCTTGACCTGCACGTCGAGCGGCGTGCCGTTCTCGTCGAAGCGCCACACCGGCTGCTGGCCCAGCAGCGAGAAGGTGAGGGCGTCGTGGCCAGACAGGTCGCGCGGATGCTCGGGCTTGCCGTGCTTCTTCCAGTAGATCGGCGAGGCGCAGACCACCATGTTCATCAGACGCAGCTTGCGCACGATGAGGTTGGCGTCTTCCACCGGGCCGCTGCGCAGTTCGACGTCGATGCCTTCCTCGGCGAGGTCGACGGTGCGGTTGGTCAGCTGCAGGCTGATCGTCACGTCGGGGTAGTAGCGCATGAAGTCGGCCAGCAGGTTCGGAAACTCGCCGTTGCCCATGCCGTGCGGCGCCGAGATGCGCAGCCGGCCGCCGGGCTGGCTGGCGCGGTCCTGCAGTTCCGACTGGGTGAGCTCGACCATCTCGAGCACCGGCGTGCTGCGCTCCAGCAGCAGCTGGCCGGCGTCGGTGAGGCTCACGGAGCGCGTGGAGCGGTTGAGAAGACGCACGCCGAAGCGGGTTTCCAGCTCGGCCACGTACTTGCTGACGGTGGCCTTCGACATGTCGAGCCTCTTGGCTGCCTGGGAAAAACTGCCTTGCGAGGCGACTTCCCGAAAGGTTCTGATCAGGTCGAGACTGTCCATGTGAATAAGCCCATTGTTTCCGTTTTGGGAACGCGATGGTTCGATTCTCCGGGGTTTTTCTTAGCCGGCTCCCGCGACACTGTGGTTCACGTCGACGTTGCCAGCCACGGCTGGGCCGTTCCGGAACCGGCCGCTTTCTTCTACCGGCATGCCTTGATGCTCGCATTGTTTCAATAGAGGAAACACGGTGTCTCTGATCCGAGTGTTCTGGCAGTGCAGTTCGCCCGGAAACTCGCCGCACAGGCAAGCGAACCAGCAAGCCTGGTGGACGAACCATCCGACGAACACACTAGGAGAACTGAACATGAAGACCTCGCAAATCCTCGCCGCTGCCGCCCTGACCCTGCTGGCCGCCGTTGGCGCCCAAGCCGAAACCTACCAAGGCGTGAACACTGCCGTCTCGACCAAGAGCCGCGACGACGTCAACGCCGAAGCCGCACGCACCGCGTCGGCTCCGAACCAGAACGTCGTGCGCGGTTCGCGCGGTGCGGAAACCGTCGCCGTGTCGAAGGACCGCGCGATCGTCGAAGCCGAAGCCGTTCGCACCGCCTACGCTCCCGACCAGAACGTGACTTCGGGTTCGCGCGTCAACAGCAAGGTCATCTCGACGATGGCCAATCCGGCTGACGCACTCCAGGCGCAGCAAGGTTCGGGCGCTATCGCCAAGTAATCGAAGCGGCCCCTCGGGGTTGCCCAAATGCAAAAGGGCCACGCGAAAGCGTGGCCCTTTTGCATTTGCCGCTGATATATAGGGGAGTCAGCGCGTGCGGGCGAGGTAGCGCTTGCGCCAGAAGATCAGCACCAGCAGCACGGCGATGACCAGCATCGACGTCATCGCGATCCAGAAACCGTCGGCCTTGTGCACCAGCGGGATGAACTCGAAGTTCATGCCGAAGATACCCGCGATGAGGTTGAGCGGCAGGAACACGGCAGTGAGCACCGTCAGCACCCGCATGATGTCGTTGGCACGGTGGCCCTGCACGCTGAAGTGCATCTGCACCGCGGTTTCGGCGTTCTGCTCCAGCCGGTGCACGTGGTGCACCACGCGCTCGATGTGCTCGAGCACGTCGCGGCTGCGGATCATGATGAGTTCGCGCTCGCGCCGCTCGGTCTCGCCCTTGGGCACGGGCAGGGTCTCGAGCGAGTCGATCCAGTCCTGCATGGCGGCGCGCTGGTCCTCGCAGATCTCGTCCAGGTGGTGCAGCGACTGGCGCGCTTCCATCAGCGCCCCCCAGTTGGTGAAGCGGCTGCGCGGGTCGATCAGCTCGGTCTGCCAGTGGTCGAGCTGCTTGGTGAGTTCGCGCCGCAGGTCGAGGTAGCCGTCGACGATCTGGTTGATCACGCGCAGCATCAGGTCCGAAGGGCTGGCCGGCACGCGCGACGAAGTGGCGCGCACGTCGAGTGCTGGCGCGCCGCGGTCGTCGGGCGAGCCGGCCGCCAGCAGCCGCGCGGCGAAGGCGTCGCGCACCGCGCCGTCTTCCGGGTGCACCGACAGCAGCACGCGGTCGAACGCCGCGAAGCCGACCGGACGGGTGTCGACGCGGCGCAGCACGGGCGGGCCGCTGCGGGGCAGGCGCGGCGCCGCGCCACCCGCCGGGGCCTCCTGGCCCTGCCCGTTCCCGTTGGCAAGGCGCCGGAACACCAGCACGTCGTATTGGGACGTGTAGTCGTAGTGTGAAGGCAGCTGATCGTTGAGCAGGTCGGCCACGTGCAGGTCGACCAGCTGCGTGAGACACAAGGTCTGCAGGATCTGCTGCACCTCGGCCAGCGAAGTCCGAAATTCCTCGCGCGTGAGCGAGATCCACAGGTAGCCGCCTGCGCCGCACGCGCCCGGCACGGTCAACGGCGTCAGTGCGGAGTGCTCGCTGACCTGCGAGCGATTGATTTCGAAGATGCGCATGCCGGTGCGCGCTACTTCTGGAGCAGGCGCGCGGCGTCGAGCGCGAAGTACGTCAGCACGCCGTCGGCGCCGGCACGCTTGAAGGCCAGCAGGCTTTCGAGCACCACGGCGTCGTGGTCGAGCCAGCCGTTCTGGGCGGCCGCCTTGAGCATCGCGTACTCGCCGCTCACCTGGTAGGCGAAGGTCGGCACGTGGAACTGGTCCTTCACGCGGCGCACGATGTCGAGGTAGGGCATGCCGGGCTTCACCATCACCATGTCGGCGCCCTCGGCGATGTCGATGGCCACTTCGCGCAGGGCCTCGTCGCTGTTGCCGGGGTCCATCTGGTAGACCTTCTTGTTGCTCTTGCCGAGCGTGGCGGCCGAGCCCACGGCGTCGCGGAAGGGGCCGTAGAAGGCGCTGGCGTACTTGGCGCTGTAGGCCATGATGCGCGTGTGCACGTCGCCGCGGGCCTCGAGCGCGGTGCGGATGGCGCCGATTCGGCCGTCCATCATGTCGCTGGGCGCCACAATGTCGACGCCGGCTTGCGATTGTGTGAGCGCCTGCTTCACCAGCACTTCAACGGTCGCATCGTTGAGGATGTAGCCGGTGTCGTCGAGCAGGCCGTCCTGGCCGTGGCTGGTGTAGGGGTCGAGCGCGACATCGGTCATCACGCCCAGTTCGGGGAAGCGCGCCTTGAGGGTGGCCACCACGCGGGGAATCAGCCCGTCGGGATTGAAGGCCTCGTCGCCGTTGGGTGTCTTGAGGCTGGCGTCGATCACCGGGAACAGCGCCATCGCCGGGATGCCGGCGGCGACGCACTGCTCGGCCACGGGCAAGAGCAGGTCGAGGCTCAGGCGGTCCACGCCGGGCATCGAAGGCACGGCATCGCGGCGTTTTTCGCCTTCCTGCACGAACACCGGGTAGATCAGGTCGTTGGCCGTCAGCGCGTGCTCCCGCACGAGGTTGCGGGTGAAGGCATCGCGGCGCAGGCGCCGCGGCCGCCCGGCGGGGAACATGGCCAAGGGGGAAGATGATGACGTCATATATCCAAAATTGTGCCTGAAGCGACATTTCGCCGCGTCCGTTCGAAGGAGGCGGTTGTCTGACAACTACGGAAAATCGTAGAACCAAGGTTCTAAATTTTTTGCCTTAAATGTCAAAGAAAGTGCCTCAGTCGCTTGAAACCTTGTTTCGTCTTTGTTAAATTCTGAAGCGGGCGGCTTGCCGCTCCCCGCTTTTCCTCCCTGAGCGGGTGCCTTGATGTGTGACAGCAAAAGGGCTTCCCAGCCCGGCGTGAAGACGTCGGGCTTTTTTTTGCCCGCCGTGCGGAGGCACTGCCGCAAAACCCCGGGGCCGGCGAGAGGGCGCCACTAAACTGCCGCCATGCTCTGGGTCAAATCTCTTCACATCGTCTTCATTGCGAGCTGGTTCGCGGGGTTGTTCTACCTGCCCCGGATCTTCGTCAATCTGGCGATGGTGCCGCCCGAGTCGGTGGCCGAGCGTGAACGGCTGCTGCTGATGGCGCGCAAGCTGATGCGGTTCACGACGTTTCTGGCAGTCCCGGCGCTCGGCTTCGGCCTGTGGCTCTGGCTGGGCTATGGCATCGGGCGCGGCCCGGGCAACGGGTGGATGCATGCCAAGCTGGCGCTGGTGCTGGTGGCCATCGGCTACCACCATGGCTGCGGCGTGCTGCTGCGCCGCTTCGTGGCGGGCGAGAACCGGCGTAACGACCGCTGGTTCCGCTGGTTCAACGAACTGCCGGTGCTGCTGCTGCTGGGTATCGTGATCCTGGTGGTCGTCAAGCCGTTCTGAAGCCCGGTGCACATGGTGGAGAGGCCGCACAAGTCAACCGCGCTCCCCCTGGCGCTCGCCTATGCGGCGCTGATCGTCTATGCCAGCCTTTATCCGTTCGCCGACTGGCGCGACCAGGGGATCGCGCCCTGGGCCTACCTGTCGGCGCCCTGGCCCAAGTACTGGACGGGTTTCGACTTCGCCGTCAACGTGGTGGGCTACATGCCCTTCGGATTCCTCTGCGCCCTGGCGGCACTGCGCACGGGCCGGACCGCTGCCGTCTGGCATGCCGTGCTGCGAGCCGTCATAGCGGGTGCGGCGATCGCCTTCGCCATGGAGACGCTGCAGAGCTATCTGCCTGCGCGCATCCCTTCCAATGTGGACCTGGGGCTCAACACGACCGGCACCGTTCTCGGCGCGGTGCTGGCGGCGGGGCTGGAGCGGCTGGGCGCGGTTGCGCACTGGAGCCGCGCGCGTTCGCAGTGGTTCGTCGAGGAGTCGCGCGGCGCGCTGGTGCTGCTCGCGCTGTGGCCTTTCGCGCTGCTGTTTCCGGCCGCCGTCACCTTCGGGCTCGGGCAGGTGTTCGAGCGGCTCGAAGTGGCGATCTCCGAATGGCTGCTCGACACGCCCTTCATCGACTGGCTGCCGCTGCGGCAGTTCGAGCTCGAACCGCTGGTGCCCGCGGTGGAACTGCTGTGCGTGATGCTCGGCGCGCTGGTGCCGTGCCTGCTGGGCTACCTGGTGGCGCGCTCCGTGGCCCAGCGCGCGGTCCTGCTGCCGCTGACGCTGCTGACCGGCGTCGCGGCCTCGGCGCTGTCGGCGGCATTGAGCTACGGGCCCGAGCACGCATGGGCATGGCTGGACCTGCCGGTGCAGGTCGGCATCGCCGCGGCCTTGTTCGCTGGCGTGTTGCTGCTTTTCGCGCCGCGCCGCCTCTGCGCGGCACTGCTGCTGGTGGGGCTCGTGCTGCAGCTGAGCCTGCTGAACCAGGCGCCCGAGAGCGCGTACTTCGCCCAGACCTTGGCCACTTGGGAGCAGGGGCGCTTCATCCGCTTCCACGGACTGGCGCAGTGGCTCGGCTGGACTTGGCCATTCGCCGTGCTGGCGTATGTGGTGGCCGCCTTGTCGCGGCGGAGCCGGCCTGCCGCCGTTGCGACGGTCTGAGCGTCCGGGCCACGACGCCGGGAGGCGGTCACTAAAATCTGCCGATGCCCAGTTCCTCTCCCGCCAAGCCGTCCGGCTATTACGGTCGCCACATCTTCTTCTGCCTCAACGAGCGCAAGAACGGCGAAGACTCCTGCGCCATGCACAACGCGCAGGAGGGCTTCGATCGCTGCAAGGCGAAGGTCAAGGAGCAGGGGCTCGCAGGGCCTGGCAAGGTGCGCGTCAACAAGGCCGGCTGCCTCGACCGCTGCGCGGGCGGGCCGGTGGCCGTGGTGTACCCCGAAGCCGTCTGGTACACCTTCGTCGACAGCGAGGACATCGACGAAATCGTCGAGTCGCACCTGAAGAACGGCCAGGTCGTCGAGCGGCTGGTGCTGCCTCCCGATGTCGGACGCTGAACTTTTCCACCGGCTCTCCGCTCGTACCCTGCGCCAATGAACTCCCAGACCGAAAAGATCAGCCTCCAGGGCGCCGCCGGCGCGATCGAGGTTCAACGCGACCAGCCTGCCGGTGTTGCGCGCGGCATTGCCGTGATCGCCCATCCGCACCCGCTGTTCGGCGGCACGATGGACAACAAGGTGGTGCAGACGCTGGCGCGCGCTTTCGTCGCCTGCGGCTGGACCACGGTGCGCTTCAACTTCCGCGGCGTGGGTGCCAGCGAAGGCGTGCACGACGAGGGACGCGGTGAGCTGGACGACATGCTGAATGTCGTGGGCCAGCTGGCGTCCGAAGGTCCGTTGGCGATCGCCGGCTTTTCCTTCGGTGCTTTCGTCGCGAGCGGCGCCGCCGCAAGACTCTGGGCCGAACGCGACATCCGGCAGATCGTGCTGGTGGGCACGGCCGCCGCGCGCAACACCGTGGCCACGCTGCCGGCCGAGGCGCACGAGCGCATGCTGGTGGTTCATGGCGAAGCCGACGACACCGTGGCGCTCTCCGCCGTGATGGACTGGGCGCGGCCCCAGTCACTTCCTGTCACAGTCGTTCCCGGGGGCGGCCATTTCTTTCACGGACAATTGCCGCTGCTCAAAAGTCTCGTGGTCCGCCATCTGCGCGCGGACATCGCGTGAAAGCCTCGCAGGCTTGTTTTCGTCTCTTTCCGAACTCCCCATGAATCGTTTTCTTGGCGCGCTCCGCGCGCTGGTCCTTACCGCCGCTGCATCCGTCAGCCTGATCGCCGTCGCCCAGGTGCCGACGCCGCCCGAAATTGCCGCGCGCAGCTACCTGCTGCTCGACGTGACCGCGAACCAGATCCTGGCGCAGAAGGACATCGACAGCCCGGTCGAGCCGGCTTCGCTCACCAAGCTGATGTCGGCCTACGTGGTGTTCGACGCGCTGCGCGCCAAGAAGATCACGCTGACCCAGACGATGCCGGTCAGCCCGCGCGCATGGAAGATGCCCGGCTCGCGCATGTTCATCGACCCCAAGATGCAGGTGCCGGTGGAAGACCTGATCAAGGGCCTGATCGTGCAGTCCGGCAACGACGCCACGGTGGCGCTGGCCGAGGGCGTCGGCGGCACGGTGGAGCACTTCGTCGAAATGATGAACGCCCAGGCCAAGGCCCTGGGCATGAAGAACACCAGCTACAAGAACCCCGAAGGCCTGACGGCCCCCGGTCACACCACGACGGCCCGCGACCTGAGCATCCTGGCGACCCGCCTGGTGCGCGACTTCCCCGAGGAAGCCAAGTACTACGCCATCAAGAAGTACCGCTATCCGGGCACCCCGTCGACCAACGACACCAACCGAAACCTGCTGCTGTTCCGCGACCCGACCGTCGACGGCCTGAAGACCGGCCACACCGAAGCGGCCGGCTACTGCATGATCGCCACCGCCAAGCGCGACTTCCCGAACCTGACCGGTGGGCGCCGCCTGCTGTCGATCGTGCTGGGCACCACCGGCGAGACCGTGCGCGCCAACGAGTCGCAGAAGCTGCTGAACTGGGGTTACACGGCCTACGACGCGGTCCGCCTGTTCGACGCAGGCCAGCCGGCTGCCACTCCGGCCGTCTGGAAGGGCAAGGCCAACATCCTGAAGCTGGGCCGTCCGGAGGCCATCGTGGTCGCGGTGCCGGCCGGCACTGCCGCCAAGATCAAGACCCAGGTGTCGCGCCCCGATCCGCTGGTGGCTCCGTTCGCCAAGTACCAGCCCGTCGGTTCGCTCAAGGTCACCCTGGACGACCAGCCGGTCGCGGATGTGCCGCTGGTCGCCCTGGAGCCCGTCGAGCAGGCAGGGATATTCGGCCGCGCCTGGGATGCCGTGCGGCTCTGGATCAAGTAAATCGGTGGGATTGCAAGGCCGTCGGCGGCCAGCCGCCGCGGCTGACCTTGCCGTTTCATGCTCGTTTGCTATACTCGTGGGCTTTTCGGAAATTTCCGAAGGGTTTCACGTTTTCGTTATTCCCGGCTTCCCTGCCTTGCGTCACGACAAGGACAAGGACGGTTTCACAGCCAAGGCCGGGGCGTTTTGGGACTAATTCATTCATGCCAACCATCAATCAACTGGTGCGTCAGGGTCGAACGGTCGAAAAGATCAATTCGAAGAGCCCTGCCATGCAGAACTCGCCGCAACGTCGCGGTGTCTGCACCCGCGTCTACACCACGACGCCAAAGAAGCCCAACTCGGCGCTTCGTAAAGTTGCCAAGGTCCGTCTGACCAATGGCTTCGAAGTCATCTCCTACATCGGCGGCGAAGGCCACAACCTGCAGGAACACAGCGTCGTGCTGGTTCGCGGCGGCCGTGTCAAGGACTTGCCCGGTGTGCGTTACCACATCGTGCGCGGTTCGCTCGACCTGCAAGGCGTGAAAGACCGCAAGCAGTCGCGTTCCAAGTACGGCGCGAAGCGTCCCAAGAAGGCTTAAGCCTTCCTGTTGTAAAAAACAAGCGGTGTTCGATGGCCTTGGCGGGCTTGTCGAACGAAGTGACCCAATCCCGGGTCGAGTAAGTGAGAGTCCTGACTGGCTCTCGCGGTATCGGAAACGATGCCAACTGAAGCAAAGAGGTTAGAAAAATGCCACGTCGTCGCGAAGTCCCCAAACGTGAAATCCTGCCGGATCCCAAGTACGGCAATGTCGAGCTGTCCAAATTCATGAACGTGATCATGGAAGGCGGCAAGAAGGCTGTTGCCGAGCGCATCATCTACGGTGCCCTCGACTTCATCGAAAAGAAGAACCCGGACAAGGACCCTCTCGAGGCTTTCACCGTTGCCATCAACAATGTGAAGCCGATGGTCGAAGTGAAGTCGCGCCGCGTTGGCGGTGCGAACTACCAGGTGCCGGTCGAAGTCCGTCCCGTCCGTCGCCTCGCCCTGTCGATGCGCTGGATCAAGGAAGCTGCCCGCAAGCGCGGTGAGAAGTCGATGGCCCTGCGTCTGGCCAACGAACTGATGGAAGCCACGGAAGGCCGTGGCGGTGCCATGAAGAAGCGCGACGAAGTGCACCGCATGGCAGAAGCCAACCGCGCATTCAGCCACTTCCGCTTCTAAAAATCAGACACAGCTTGGGCGTTGGATCTTGAGTGTCGGGCGATGTCGTCCGTACTCGAGAACCAGCGCTCAACGCATTTAACCCGAAAGTAAATCATGTCCCGCAAGACCCCCATCGAGCGCTACCGCAACATCGGTATCTCCGCGCACATTGACGCTGGCAAGACCACGACGACCGAACGTATCCTGTTCTACACCGGTGTGAACCACAAGATCGGTGAAGTGCACGACGGTGCCGCCACGATGGACTGGATGGAGCAAGAGCAAGAGCGTGGCATCACGATCACGTCGGCTGCCACCACCTGCTTCTGGAAGGGCATGGCTGGCAAGTTCGAAGAACACCGCATCAACATCATCGACACCCCCGGCCACGTGGACTTCACCATTGAAGTCGAGCGCTCGATGCGCGTGCTGGACGGCGCCGTCATGGTGTACGACGCCGTCGGCGGCGTGCAGCCCCAGTCGGAAACCGTCTGGCGCCAGGCCAACAAGTACAAGGTGCCCCGCCTCGCGTTCGTCAACAAGATGGACCGCACCGGCGCCGACTTCCTGCGCGTGCGCCAGATGATGGTCGACCGCCTGAAGGCCAACCCCGTCGTGATCCAGATCCCGATCGGTGCCGAAGAGCACTTCCAGGGCATCGTCGACCTCGTGAAGATGAAGGCCATCATCTGGGACGAAGACAAGGGCGTGACCTTCACCTACGGTGACATCCCCGCGAACCTGACCGATGTCTGCAACGAATACCGCGAAAAGCTCGTCGAAGCGGCTGCCGAAGCCAGCGAAGAGCTGATGAACAAGTACCTCGAAGGCAACGAGCTGACCGAGGAAGAAATCAAGAAGGCCATCCGCCAGCGCACCATCGCCGGCGAAATCCAGCCGATGCTTTGCGGCTCGGCCTTCAAGAACAAGGGCGTGCAGGCGATGCTCGACGCCGTCGTCGAATACATGCCGGCACCGACCGACATTCCGCCCGTCAACGGCACCGACGAAGACGAAGCGCCCGTCACCCGCAAGGCCGACGACAACGAGAAGTTCTCGGCCCTGGCATTCAAGCTGATGACCGACCCGTTCGTGGGCCAGCTAACCTTCGTGCGCGTCTACTCCGGCGTGCTGACCAAGGGCGACAGCGTCTACAACCCGGTGCGCGGCAAGAAGGAACGTATCGGCCGTATCGTGCAGATGCACGCGAACAACCGCGAAGAAGTCAATGAAATCCGCGCCGGCGACATCGCCGCCTGCGTGGGCCTGAAGGAAGTGACCACGGGCGAAACCCTGTGCGATCCCGCAGCCGTCGTGACGCTCGAGCGCATGGTGTTCCCGGAATCGGTGATCTCGCAGGCCGTCGAACCCAAGACCAAGGCCGACCAGGAAAAGATGGGCATCGCCCTGCAGCGCCTGGCTCAGGAAGACCCGTCGTTCCGCGTCAAGACCGACGAAGAATCGGGCCAGACCATCATCGCCGGCATGGGCGAGCTCCACCTCGAAATCATCGTGGACCGCATGAAGCGCGAATTCGGCGTGGAAGCGAACGTCGGCAAGCCGCAAGTGGCCTACCGCGAAACGATCCGCAAGACCGTCGAAGAAGCCGAAGGCAAGTTCGTTCGCCAGTCGGGCGGCAAGGGCCAGTACGGTCACGTGATCCTGAAGCTCGAGCCGCAGGAGGCGGGCAAGGGCTTCGAGTTCGTCGACGCCATCAAGGGCGGTGTGGTTCCTCGCGAATACATCCCCGCGGTGGAAAAGGGCGTTGTCGAAGCGCTGACGCAAGGTGTGCTGGCGGGCTACCCCGTCGTCGACGTCAAGGTCACGCTGCACTTCGGTTCGTACCACGACGTGGACTCGAACGAAATGGCGTTCAAGATGGCCGCGATCTTCGGTTTCAAGGAAGGCGCCCGCAAGGCCAGCCCCGTGATCCTGGAGCCGATGATGGCCGTGGAAGTCGAAACGCCCGAAGACTACGCCGGCAACGTGATGGGCGACCTGTCCTCACGCCGCGGCATGGTGCAGGGCATGGACGACATGATCGGTGGCGGCAAGTCCATCAAGGCCGAAGTGCCGCTGTCGGAAATGTTCGGCTACTCGACCACGCTGCGCTCGATGTCACAAGGCCGTGCCACGTACACGATGGAGTTCAAGCACTACGCTGAAGCTCCGCGCAACGTTGCCGAAGCCATCGTGGCTGCTCGCGCAAAGTAAGTTTTCAAGAATGCAGGGCCGCGCAGTGCGTGGCCCTCGTTGTCTGCGATCCGGTGCCGCCACGTTCCCGTGCGAGGCGAACCAGCAATCGGATGCAGACATAAAACCAACACACGGGACATGCTCTTTCAAGGATTGAAAAATGGCAAAAGGTAAATTCACCCGCACCAAGCCGCACGTGAACGTGGGCACGATCGGTCACGTCGACCACGGCAAGACCACGCTGACGGCGGCGATCGCCACGGTGCTGTCGGCCAAGTTCGGCGGCGAAGCCAAGGCCTACGACCAGATCGATGCTGCGCCCGAAGAAAAGGCGCGCGGCATCACGATCAACACCGCGCACGTCGAGTACGAAACGGCCAACCGCCACTACGCACACGTCGACTGCCCCGGCCACGCCGACTACGTGAAGAACATGATCACCGGCGCCGCCCAGATGGACGGCGCCATCCTGGTGTGCTCGGCCGCTGACGGCCCGATGCCCCAGACCCGTGAGCACATCCTGCTGGCTCGCCAGGTGGGCGTGGGCTACATCATCGTGTTCCTGAACAAGTGCGACATGGTCGACGA
>NZ_JBGLYN010000069.1:0-36241 GCF_047304045.1 Variovorax sp. Varisp85 | reverse complement strand
GCACGGCTCTTGTTTGTCCAGCCAGCAGTGAGTTTTCCAATGGACCGAATCCGACTCTTTGCGAGCGTGCTGATGGCCGGCGGCCTGGCCGGCTGCATCATGCTGCCTCCACCCCCTCCACCCATGCTCCATGGTCCCGCGCCGGGCTTTCGCGGCGAAGGGCCGCCGATGAACTACGGCGCGCGCAGGCCGCCGCCGCTCGGCTGGGAAGCCTGCGACGGCGCGCGGGACGGCTGCATGCGCGGCATGCCGGGCCAACCCGACGCCCAGGCTCCAGGAGCCCGTTGATGACCGGGGCGCAATTGCACTCCGGCAACCTCGGCACGGTCATCGCCGGCGTGATCCTCCTCGGCATGGCCGGCGTGGCCTGCATGATGTTTTCGCTGTTCATCACCAACCTGCGGCAGGGCGCGAGGGCGCGCGGGCTCGCGGCGCAGGCTCGCGACGAGGCGCAGCAAAGGCTGGGCGCGAGCCGCGTGCAGGACCTGCGGCCGCTGCTCGATGCCGCCCCGGCCTGCCGGGGCATCCGCCTCGACATCCAATTGCCGCCAGAGGCTGTTCCCGTGCTGGCGATAGAGAACGAGCTGCGCGATCTGCTCGCCAAGGTCGCGGCATATGCGGCCAGCGTGATGCGCGCGGGCGCGACGCTGCAGGTTTGCGCCCAGGCGGAGGGCGGGCAGGCGGTGATCCACTGGCGCGACCTCGATGCCGTCGACGTGCGGCCGCCGCTGGCGAGGTTCTTCGACAACGCCCACACGGCGGCAGTCGGTGCCAGCGCCCGGACCTGCGAGCGCATCGCCAGCCACCATGGCGGACGCATCTACTCGGCGCCGCATGCAGGAGGCGTGCTGGGGCTGACGCTGCGCCTGCCGCTGCTGGCCGGCGAGCGCGTTCAGGGATTGACCGGCTGACTGATCGACGCCGGCCGGAACGGGCCCCCTGGAACTCCGCGCCATACTCGCGGTCCCACGGTGCCGCCGCCTTTCTTTCCCGATGCCGAACGTGCGATTCATTGCTTCTCTGACCTCTTTTTTCCGTGCGCTCGCCGCGAGCGCGGCCCTTCTCGCCGCCGGTGCACTGCATGCGCAGGCCTTGCCGGCGGGCGTGCACCTTGGCATGTCGGCCGAGGAACTGCGGGCCGTGCTGCCCGCGGCCGAGCGTGTGCAGCGCCCGCAGCGGCTGAGCGGCGGACTGGCCGGCAGCTGGCGCGCGGCCCCGGTCGAGATGGCGGGGCTGCTGTTCGAGCCGACCTTCTTCTTCGCCGCCTCGGAGCTGCGCCGCGTCGAATACGTGGCGACGGCGCAGGCCACGCCCGACAACGGCGCGGCGGCCTTCGCGGCGCTCGTGCGATGGGGCCGAGGGGCGTTCGGCAATGAACTCGCATCGCACGACCCGGGCAGCGCGTACGCCGCGTGGGTGAGCAACGACACCGACGTCTACGTGCAGCAGCAGGCCGGCGATCCGCGCCGCGCGAGCGTGCGGCTGGTCTACAAGGCGCGGCAGCTGCGCGACGGCAGCGAACTCTGAGCGCCGCCGCGCCATGGGAAGTTGTCCTGCAAGCCGATTCGAATCCGTCCGGCCGGCGGCGCCCGGCAGGCGGAGAGACTGCCGTCTCCAAATTCTTCATGGAGACGACGATGCCCGAGGCCAGCGAGGTCCGCATTCCGCAGGACGATGAGCAGATTGATGTCACCGACCTGAAAGAGGTCGACTACTGGACAAAATGGTTCGGCGTGACCGAGGCTCGCCTGCGCACGGCCGTGGCGTCTGCCGGCACGCGCAGGGACGATCTGCGCGTCTACCTCGGGCTACCCTGAAGCGGCTGCAGCCGAGCTGCTTCAGGCTGCGGCCAGCATGCCCCGTTCCTCGATGAACGCGACCACCTCGGCCACGCCGGTGAGCGTCTTGAGGTTCGTCATCACGTAGGGCCGCTGGCGGCGCATGCGCTGCGTGTCCTGCTCCATCACGTCGAGGTTCGCGCCCACGTAGGGGGCGAGGTCGGTCTTGTTGATGACGAACAGGTCGCTCTTGGTGATGCCGGGGCCGCCCTTGCGCGGAATCTTTTCGCCGGCCGCCACGTCGATCACGTAGATCGTGAGGTCCGACAGCTCGGGGCTGAAGGTGGCCGCGAGGTTGTCGCCGCCGGATTCGACGAACACGATGTCGGCGTCCGGAAAATCCTCGAGCATGCGGTCGATGGCTTCGAGGTTGATCGACGCGTCCTCGCGGATGGCGGTGTGCGGGCAACCGCCCGTCTCGACGCCCATGATGCGTTCAGCCGGCAGCGCGCCAGACACCGTCAGCAGACGCTGGTCTTCCTTGGTGTAGATGTCGTTGGTGATGGCGATCAGGTCGTACTTGTCGCGCATCGCCTTGCAGAGCATCTCGAGCAGCGTGGTCTTGCCCGAGCCGACCGGGCCGCCGATGCCTACGCGCAGCGGGGGCAGTCTCTTGGTGCGATGGGGGATGTGGTGCAGGGCGGAGGTCATGGAGGGGGTGTCCGGTTCAGCTTCGGAAGAGGCGGGAATATTGTGTTTCATGACGGGCCGACAACACCGCCAGCAGGGGCGCGAAGGCCTGGCGCTGGTCGTCGCCGAGGGCCATGGCGCGGGCCACGGCATCCGGGATTTCCTGCGCCAGCCGCCCCAGGATGCGCTGGCCCGCGCTCTGGCCGAGCGGCACGGCCTTGACGGCGGCGGCGACCATGTTCTCGGCCCAGCCGAAGGCGAAGGCCAGGCAGCCGTCGTGCACCGTGGCGCCGGTGCGGCCGACCGCGAAGGCGAAGGCGATGGGGTAGCTCGCGGGCAGGTCGGTGAATACTTCGGCCGTGTCGGCGTGGTGCAGCTTGAGCCACTCGACGAAGGAGCGGCCCATCTGTTCGGTCTGCAGGAAAAATTCGGCCGATTCGCGGGTGCTCATCACCCACTGATTGAGTTCGCGGATGCGCGGCATGTCGTTGGCGCGCCAGGCCGCGATGGCCTGCGCGAAGGCCGCGAGATCGCCGCGCGCGAAGCTCAGGTGCAATTGGTCGGCGAGCCATTCGGCGGCCTTGGCCTCCGAGTCGACGCCGGCCCATTCCACTGCCGCCTCGATGCCTTCGGAATACGAGAAGCCGCCCACGGGCAAGGCCGGCGAGGCGAGCCAGATGAGCTGCAGCAAGCTGTTGGCGCTGACTGGGTTGGGCATGTCAGTTTTTCACTGCGCGACTTTGTTCGGGGCGCGTGCACAGGCCACCGGGCGCTCCCCTCCGCGAATGTCCCCCGTCGGCGTGAGCGCGCCCCGGATCACGCATGGCCATGCTCGTCGAGCAGTTCCGGCGCGAGCACGAGCGGCTTCGGGCCTTTGCTGCCGCCATGCGAGTGCCCATGGCCGTGGCTGTGACCCCCGCTGTGCGAATGCTCATGCGAACCATAGGCGCCGTTCTCGGGTTCGAAGGCTTCTTCCACCGCCACGACGATCAGGTGCATCGAACGCAGCATGTCGGCCAGCACATGGTCGGGCTCGATCTTGAGATGGTCGGGCCTGAGCTCGATCGGCACATGCCGGTTGCCCAGGTGATAGGCCGCGCGCGTCAGGTCGAAAGGCGTGCCGTGGGCCGTGCAATGCGTGATGCGCAGCACGGGCTGCGGCGCGGCGATGACGCGGACCAGCGAGCCGTCTTCGGCCACCAGCACATCGCCACCCCGCACGGCGGTGCCGCGTGGCAGGAACACGCCGATCTGGCGGCCCTGCGAGTCGGTGGCGTCGAAGCGGCTTTTCTGGCGAATGTCCCAGTCGAGCTCGATGGTGGCGGCGCGCTTGAGCAGAACGGGTGCAAGGCCGCGGCCCTGGGGCATGAGTTTGTTGGCGGTGAGCATGGTGCGAAGGGGCACCCTGCGAGGCGCCCATGGACTGGATGAATACCTTCGAGGATACGCAGCCTGTCAAGCAGGCGCTTGCTCCAGTTTCAAAACAGGAAATACCGCTGCGCCATCGGCAGCAGCTTCGCCGGCTCGCAGGTCAGCAGGTGCCCGTCGGCGCGCACTGCGTAGGTCTGCGCATCGATCTCCATCTTCGGCGTGTAGCCGTTGTGGATCAGATCCTTCTTGCGCACGTTGCGGATGTTCTTCACCGCGCTGAGGTTCTTGCTCAGGCCGTAGCGTTCCTTGATGCCCGAGGCCAGACCGGCCTGCGAGACGAAGGTCAGCGAGCTTTTCGCGAGGGAACCGCCGTACGCGCCGAACATCGGCCGGTAGTGCACCGGCTGTGGCGTGGGTATCGACGCGTTCGGGTCGCCCATCGCAGCCATCGCGATGGTGCCGCCCTTCAGGATGGTGAAGGGCTTCACGCCGAAGAAGGCCGGCTTCCAGATCACGATGTCGGCCCACTTGCCGACTTCGAGCGAGCCGACCTCGTGCGCGATGCCGTGCGCGATGGCCGGGTTGATCGTGTACTTGGCGACGTAGCGCCTGGCGCGGAAGTTGTCGTTGCGCTCGTTGTCCTCCGGCAGCGTGCCGCGCTGCAGCTTCATCTTGTGCGCGGTCTGCCAGGTGCGGATGATGACTTCGCCCACACGCCCCATGGCCTGGCTGTCGGAGCTGAACATGCTGATCGCGCCGAGGTCGTGCAGCACGTCTTCGGCGGCAATCGTTTCCTTGCGGATGCGCGATTCGGCAAAGGCCAGGTCTTCGGCGATGCTGGCGTCGAGGTGGTGGCACACCATGAGCATGTCGACGTGTTCGTCGAGCGTGTTCACGGTGTAGGGCATCGTGGGGTTGGTGGAGGAGGGCAGGAAGTTGGCCTCGCCCACCACGCGCAGGATGTCGGGCGCATGGCCGCCGCCCGCACCTTCGGTGTGGAAGGCGCAGATGGCGCGCCCGCCCACGGCCGCGATAGTGTTCTCGACAAAGCCCGATTCGTTGAGCGTGTCGCTGTGGATGGCCACCTGCGTGTCGGTGGCGTCGGCCACGTCGAGGCAGTTGCTGATGGCCGCGGGCGTGGTGCCCCAGTCTTCGTGCAGCTTCAGGCCGATGACGCCGGCTTCGATCTGCTCGTGCAGCGCGTGAGGCAGGCTCGCATTGCCCTTGCCGAGGAAGCCCAGGTTCATCGGGAACGCATCGGCCGCCTGCAGCATGCGCTCGATGTGCCAGGGGCCGGGCGTGGCGGTGGTCGCGAAGGTGCCGGTGGCGGGGCCGGTGCCGCCGCCGAGCATGGTGGTCACGCCGGAGGTCAGCGCCTCCTCGATCTGCTGCGGGCAGATGAAGTGGATGTGGCTGTCGATGCCGCCGGCGGTGACGATGTTGCCCTCGCAGCTGATGATCTCGGTGCCCGGGCCGATGACGATGTCCACGCCCGGCTGCACGTCGGGGTTGCCGGCCTTGCCGATGGCGGCGATGCGGCCGTCCTTCAGGCCGATGTCGGCCTTGACGATGCCCCAGTGGTCGAGGATGAGCGCGTTGGTCAGCACCGTGTCGACGGCGCCCTGCAAACGCGTGCGCTGCGATTGCGCCATGCCGTCGCGAATCGTCTTGCCGCCGCCGAACTTCACCTCTTCGCCGTAGCCGCCGGCGCGCAAGGTGTAGTCAGCCTCGACTTCGATCAGCAGGCCGGTGTCGGCAAGACGGACCCGGTCGCCCACGGTGGGGCCGAAGATTTCTGCGTAGGCACGTCGCCCGATGGTGGCCATGTTTAAAGCTTCCCTTGAACCAGGCCGCGAAAGCCGTAGACGATGCGATCGCCCGAAAAATCGACCAGTTCGACCGTGCGCTGCTGGCCCGGTTCGAAGCGCACCGCGGCGCCCGATGCGATGTTCAGCCGCATGCCGCGCGCGGCCTCGCGGTCGAAGCCGAGCGCGCCGTTGGTCTCGGCGAAGTGGTAGTGCGAGCCGACCTGGATCGGCCGGTCGGCGGTGTTGCGCACCACCAGCGTGAGGGTACGGCGGCCGGGGTTGAGCGTGTGCTCGCCGTCGCCGGTGAGGAGTTCGCCGGGGATCATGTTCAGACGGCCTGTGCCAGCAGCGACGCACCGAGCACCACGACCGCGGCGCCGGCCACGCGCGGCAGCCATGCGTTGGCGTGACGCAGCGCCCAGCCTACTGCGATGCCCGCGAGGTGCAGCAGCACGGTCGCGCCGGCCATGCCGGCCAGCGTGAGGGCCGCGCCTTCTTCGCTCGCCAGTTCGTGGCCGTGGGCCACGCCATGGAAAACGGCGAACACGCCGACGACCGCCATGGCGACCACGGCCGGCAGGTGAACGCGCGTGGCCACCAGCAGGCCGAGCACCAGCAGCGAGGCCGCGATCATCGGCTCGACCGCCGGCAGCTGCACGCCGGCCAGGCCCATCAGCGCGCCCACCAGCAGCATGCCGGCGAAGGCCAGCGGCGCCCAGAGCAGGTCGGGCCAGGCGCGGCGCGCGGCCAGCGCGCTCCAGAGGCCTACCGCGACCATGGCGGCGAGGTGGTCGGCGCCGGTCAGCGGATGCAGGAACCCCGTGGTGAAGCCGTGGTGCAGGCCGCCGTCGACGCCGGTGTGGGCGCTGGCTGCGAGTGGCAGCAGGAGGGCGAGCAAGGCGAGGGTTCTGGAGGCGTTGTGGCGCATGGAAAGTCCTTTTGTTCTTTGAATTTCAGACGATGGGCTGGTGCACGGTGACCAGCTTGGTGCCGTCCGGGAAGGTGGCTTCGACCTGGATGTCCGGGATCATCTCGGCGATGCCGTCCATCACGTCGGCGCGGGTCAGCACGCCGCGCCCGTCGCTCATGAGCTCGGCGACGCTCTTGCCGTCGCGGGCGCCTTCCATCACGGCGGCCGAAATCAGGGCGATGGCCTCGGGGTAGTTGAGCTTCAGGCCGCGGGCCTTGCGGCGTTCGGCGAGCAGCGCCGCGGTGAAGATCAGCAGCTTGTCTTTTTCGCGCGGAGTCAGTTCCATGGGATCGGCATCGGGTGGCGGAGGGTGGCGGCCATTATGGGCAAGCCGGCTTCGTTGCAACAGTCGTGCCCTGTTCGCCAAAAGTCGTACGGGTGGCACGAAAGATGCACCGAAACGGTGTGAATCCCGATGCCACACCCACCAGCCCCGACGACGCCCCCCAGCGCATCGTCAAGGTGCGGCGCGACTACAACAGCTGGGTGGCCAGCGAGACGCTGGAGGACTACGCGCTGCGCTACACGCCGCAGCGCTTTCGCAAGTGGTCCGAATGGCGGGTGGCCAACACCGCCTTCGGGGCGGCGTCGTTCCTGATCCTGGAGGCGGTGGGCGCCACGCTGCTGGTGCAGTACGGCTTCGCCAACGCCTTCTGGGCGATCCTGGCGACCGGGCTCATCATCTTCCTGGCGGGCGTGCCGATCAGCGTGTATGCGGCGCGCTACGGCGTCGACATGGATTTGCTCACGCGCGGCGCGGGTTTCGGCTACATCGGCTCCACGCTCACCTCGCTGATCTACGCGAGCTTCACTTTCATCTTCTTTGCGCTCGAGGCGGCGGTGATGGCCTATGCGCTGGAACTGGCACTGGGCATCCCGCCTGTGTGGGGCTACCTGGTGTGCGCGCTGGTGGTGATCCCGCTGGTCACGCACGGCGTGTCGGCCATCAGCCGGCTGCAGCTGTGGACGCAGCCGCTGTGGCTGCTGATGCTGGTGGTGCCTTTTGCCTACGTGCTGGTGCGCGATCCTGGTGCATTTGCGGGCATCGTGCACTACAACGGGGTTCGCTCGGGCACGGGTGGCTTCAATTTGCACCTGTTTGGCGCTGCGCTCACGGTCGGCATCGCGCTGATCACGCAGATGGGCGAGCAGGCCGACTACCTGCGCTTCATGCCCGCGCGCACCGCGGCCACGGCGCGCCGCTGGTGGGGCGCGGTGCTGGCCGGAGGGCCGGGCTGGGTGGTGCTGGGCGTGCTCAAGATGCTGGGCGGGGCGCTGCTGGCCTACCTGGCGCTCACGCACATGGTGCCGGCCGACCGTGCGGTCGATCCGAACCAGATGTACCTCGCGGCCTACGAGTACGTGTTTCCGCACTACGGCTGGGCGGTGGCGGCCACGGCGCTGTTTGTGGTGATCTCGCAGCTCAAGATCAATGTCACCAACGCCTATGCCGGTTCGCTGGCCTGGAGCAATTTTTTCTCGCGCGTGGCGCACAGCCACCCGGGGCGCGTGGTGTGGGTGGTGTTCAACGCGCTGATCGCCTTCATGCTGATGGAGATGAACGTGTTCGAGGCGCTGGGCGACGTGCTCGGTCTGTTCGCCAACATCGCCATCGCCTGGATGATGGCCGTGGTGGCCGACCTCGTCATCAACAAGCCGCTGGGGCTGTCGCCGCCGGGCATCGAGTTCAAGCGCGCGCACCTGTGGGACATCAACCCGGTGGGCGTGGGCGCGATGGCGCTGGCCTCGGTGCTGTCGATCACCGCGCACCTGGGCATGTTCGGTCCGCTGGCGCAGGCCTTCTCGGCGTTGATCGCGCTCGGCACGGCGCTGGTGGCATCGCCGCTGCTGGCCTGGGCGACGGGGGGCAAGTACTACCTGGCGCGCGGCTCCGATGAACACCACGGTGCGGTGGCTTTCGCGCCTGCCGGAGGTTCGCGCACGGTGCGCTGGGCCAAGGTCGAGACCGGCAGCTACCAACGCCTGAAGGTGCAGCATTGCGTGATCTGCGAGCGCGAGTACGAGGGGCCGGACATGGCGCATTGCCCCGCCTACCAGGGCGCGATCTGTTCGCTGTGCTGTACGCTCGATGCGCGCTGCGGCGACCTGTGCAAGCCGCATGCG
This sequence comes from Variovorax sp. Varisp85, assembly GCF_047304045.1. Lineage (NCBI taxonomy): Bacteria > Pseudomonadati > Pseudomonadota > Betaproteobacteria > Burkholderiales > Comamonadaceae > Variovorax > Variovorax sp. Varisp85. Next base: position 27,500 of record NZ_JBGLYN010000069.1, on the reverse strand, counting down.
AGCCTCTCGTCGCAGTGGTCCGGCGTGCTGCGCTGGCTACTGCCGCGGCGCAGCTGGCGCTACCTCGACACGGGGCTCGGCCACTTCCTGCTGCTGATGCTGGTCATCGTGCCGCTGCTGGCCGTGGTGTTCGGCGTGCTCTACCAGCAGGAGCTGCGCGCGTTCGGCGAAGGCGCGCTGGAGCTGGCCTCCGAGGCCGACGTGGCTGCGGCGCTGGCAGGCGTGCAGAAGCTGTCGCTGCGCTCGGGCTTCCTCAAGGCGTACATGGCGCTGCTGGTCATCGCGGGCATCGTTGCGTGGTGGCTGGTGCTGGCGCACCAGAGCCGCAAGGTGGCGCAGGAAGAATCGAACCGGCAGACCCACCTGCTGGTGCGCGAGATCGAACTGCACCGCGAGACCGACCGCGCGCTGCAGGCCGCCAAGCAGGCCGCCGACGAGGCGCGCGAGATCGCGGAGCAGGCCAAGCTCGCGGCCGAGCAGGCCAAGCAGGCCGCCGACCAGGCCAACCAGGCCAAGAGCCGCTACATCAGCGCCATCAGCCACGAACTGCGCACGCCCCTCAACAGCATCCTCGGCTATGCGCAGCTGATGGGCGAAGACCATTCGGTGCCGCCGCACCGCCAGCAGGCGGTAGCGGTCATCAAGCGCGGCGGCGAGCACCTGCTGTCGCTCATCGAGGGCACGCTCGCCATCGCGCACATCGAGGCCGGCAAGCTCACGCTGCATGCGCGGCCGATGCGCTTCGCCGACACGATGCGCGAACTGGCCGACATGTTCGAGCTGCAGGCGGCGGAGAAGGGGTTGCAGTTCCACTTCGATGCTGCAGGCGCGTTGCCCGAGGTGGTGCGCGCGGATGAAAAGCGCGTGTGCCAGATCCTCATCAACCTGCTGGGCAACGCGATCAAGTTCACGGCGGCCGGGCAGGTCACGCTGCGGCTGGCCTATGCGCGCGAGTTCGCGTCGGTGGAGATCGAGGACACCGGACCGGGCATGCCGGCCGGGGACATCGAGCGGATCTTCGAGCCGTTTGCGCGCGGGAATGCAGCGGGCGCATCGGCCGCGCCGGGCGCGGGCCTGGGGCTCACCATCGCCAAGATGCTGACCGACCTGATGGGCGGCGAGATGAAGGTGCAGAGCACGCCTGGCGTGGGCTCGCTGTTCTGCGTGCGCCTGTTCCTGCCGCGCGTGCACGACGCCATGGCCGGCACCGGCCGGCCGCTGCCGGTGCAGCGCGCGCGGCGCGGCTACGAAGGCCCGCGCCGCCGCCTGCTGGTGGTCGACAACGAGGAGGCCGACCGCGACCTTCTGGGGCATGTGCTCGCGCCGCTGGGCTTCGAACTGCGCAGCGCGGCCAGCGGGCACGATGCGCTGGACCTCATCGCCGCCGGCTACCGGCCCGACGCGATGTTCGTCGACCTCGCGATGCCTGGCATCGACGGCTGGGAGACGATCCGCCGCGCGCGCAAGCTGGGGCTGACCGAGGCCTCGGTGGCCATCGTCTCGGCCAACGCCTTCGACAAGGGGCTCGACAACGACGTGGGCATTGCGCCCGAAGACTTCTTCGTGAAGCCCGTGCGCCACTCGGAGCTGCTCGACTGGCTCGAACGCCGGCTCGGGCTGCAATGGACCGACACCGCCGCCGGGCCTGCGCCGGTTGCAGTTGCGCGCCCGCTGCTGCCACCTTCGCTGGAGCGCCTGCGCGTGCTCGAGGAGGCAGTGGGGCTGGGCTACTTCCGCGGCATCATGAACCAGCTCGACGCCATCGACGCGGCGCAGCCCGAATGCAGTGCATGGACTGAGGCCCAGCGCACGCTGGCGCGCCAGTTCCAGTTCGAAGCCATGAGCCGTGCGCTCGCCGACGCCGTCGAAAGCGCCGCATGACACAGACGCCACCTCCCGCCGCGGAAACATCGCCGCTCGCCAGGACGCTGCGCGAGCAGCAGGGCGCCAACAGCGATCTCGTGCTGATCGTCGACGACGTGCCCGACAACCTCGCCGTGCTGCACGACGCGCTCGACGAATCGGGCTATACCGTGCTCATCGCCACCAACGGCGAACAGGCGCTGCAGCGCGCCGCCCAGGCGCGGCCCGACATCGTGCTGCTCGACGCGATGATGCCGGGCATCGACGGCTTCGAGGTGGCGCGCCGCCTCAAGGCCGATGCGGCCACGGCGCACATTCCCATCGTGTTCATGACCGGGCTCACCGAGACCGAACACCTCGTGGCCGCGCTGGAAGCCGGGGGCGTCGACTACGTCACCAAGCCCATCAAGCCGAAGGAAGTGCTCGCGCGCATGAACGTGCACCTGCAGGGCGCGCGCCGCGCGCGGCAGGACGCGCGGCAGGCCGGGCAGGCGCGCAACGCGCTCGATGCCTTCGGCTACGCGAGCATCACCGTGCGCCTGCCCGAAGGCCGGCTGATCTGGCAGACGGCCCTCGCGCGCGACCTGCTGCAGCGCTACTGCGACACGCGCGCGCCCGAGACACCACCCGCGGTGCTCGAATGGCTGCGCAGCCACACGCCCGACGCGCGCCAGCGCGGCATCGAGCCGCCGGCGCTGTCCATCGTGCAGGGCGCCAGCAGCCTCACGCTGCGCCTGCACCAGCAGACCAGCAGCGACGACGACGGCGACGAGTGGATGATCGTCATGCGCGAGGTGTCCGACACCGGCGTGATCGAGGCCATGAGCCTGAGCCTGAAGCTCACGGCGCGCGAGGCCGAGGTGCTGTACTGGGTGGTCAAGGGCAAGACCAACAAGGACATCGGCGAGATCCTCGGCAGCAGCCCGGCCACCGCCAAGAAGCACCTCGAGCGGGTGTACGTGAAGCTCGGCGTGGAGACGCGCACGGCCGCGGCCGGCGTGGCCATCAAGCGCATCCGCGAGCTGCAGCCGCAGTTCGAGATCTGAGGTTCGATGGCCGCCGGTTCCCCGCGCCGTGTCATGGCGCCTGCTTGCAGCGTCCCTAGAATGGTTCAAGGTCCACCGGACGCGCGCGATGAAGAACAACAGGCACAACAGGACAACAACCCGACCGACATGCCGCGGCTGGATGCTTGCTGCTTCCTGCCTGTTCGTGAGCCTGGGCGCGAGTCCTGGCGCACGGGCCGCCGGCCATTTCGACGTGGACGACGCCAGCACGCTCGACCCGGGCCAATGCCAGTACGAGACCTGGTGGAGCCGCACGGGCACGGAGCCGGTCACGGGGTTCCACCTCGGGCCCGCCTGCCGGGTGGGTCCCATCGAGCTGGGCCTGAACTTCGACCGCACCTCGGTGCAGGGCGTGCACTCGGTCACCGGCGGGCCGCAGGTCAAATGGAATTTCTACGGGCAGGCGGCGGATGCGCCGTTCAGCGCCGCCGTGTCGGCCGGCATCGTCTCGGACCTGCGGCGCGGCGGCCGCATGGGTGGGCAGTTCGTCGTGCCGATGACGTGGCGCCCGGCCAGCAGCCTGCAGGTGCATGTCAACTTCGGTGCCGACTGGGCGCTGGGCACCGGCCTTCGCACGCCGCGCGGCGGCGCGGGCGTCGAATGGGCGCTGAACGACACCGTGTCGCTCATCGCAGAACGCAACCGTGCGGCGGGCGTCTGGACTTCGCGCATTGGCGGGCGTTTCAGCCTCACGCCGCTGATCAGCGTGGACGTGAGCGCGTCGCGCACCGGGCCGCAGGGCGTGCGCGGCTTCGCGATCGGGCTGAACCACGAATTCACCTGGAAGTGAGCCTGCCGCAGGAGGCGCTGTATCCGATTTCCGCGAATCCCATCGATGGGCCTGGTTGTCGATCGAGCATCCGGCCCTGCGCAATTTTTGATTCCGACTGCAAAAGATTTGGTGACAACCTCCCATGCCTGATCCCGTGACGACATCGCCCGTGCTGGACTTCAAGTTCGCTGCTCCTCCCCTCGATTCCGCGGCTCATCCTTCGGGCAACCCCTTGGGCATGGCGGCACGCAACCGGACACCCAGGCCCGTGCGCAACCCGAACCTGCGCGGCCTGCAGTGCCTGCGGTGCGATGCGCTCTTCCCCCTCGCGCTGGCGCACGACGGATGTCCCGCGTGCAGGCGCGGAGGCCTTCACGTCGCGCTGCGCGCCAGCTACCTGCCCGGCAGCGCCGAAGCGATGCCCATGCCCTACACCTCCGGCTTCGCGCTGGGCGAAGGGCAGACGCCGCTGCAGGACGTGCCCGAGCTGGCGCGGCAGTTCGACGTGGGTCGGCTGGCCATCAAGGACGAGTCTTGCAATCCCACCGGCTCGCACAAGGACCGCATGACCGCGGTGGGCGTGGCGCAGGCGCTCGATTTCGACGCCCACACGCTGGTGCTGGCCTCGTCGGGCAACGCGGCCGTGTCGGCGGCGCACTATGCATGGGCCGCGGGCCTGGGCTGCGAAGTGGCCACCTACGAAGGCATGCCGGCCACCTATGCGCGGCAGCTCGATGCACTCGGCGCGCGGCGCTATGTGTTCGCCGACAACGCGGGCCGCTGGGCCTTCGTGCGCGAGCGTGCGCAGCACCCCGGCTACTTCGCGCTGACCAACTACCGCCTGCCCGCGCTGGGCAGTGCGCCGCTGGCAATCGAAGGCTACAAGCCGATCGCGCTCGAATGCGTGGCCGATGGCGGGTTGCCGGACCACATCGTGATTCCCACCGCGCGCGGCGACCTGGCCTGGGGCATCTACGCGGGCTTTCGCGACCTGCTGGCCGCGGGGCGCATCGCACGCCTGCCGAGGCTCTGGCTCGTGGAGCCGTTCCCGCGCCTGGCGCGCGTGCTCGCGGGCGGCCCCCTCAACGACAGCTACCCGGGCCACACCGCGCAGTTCTCCACCGCCGGAGCCACCGTCACCTACCTGCAGTGGCAGGCCGCCGCCGCGACGGGCGGCGGCGCGGTGGTCGTGGGCGACAACGAAGCGCGCGCCGCGCGCCGGCTGCTCTCGGCGTCCGGCATCAGCGCCGAGCTGTGCGCGGCCGGCGGCCTGGCCGCCCTGCGGCAGCTGCGCGAGAGCAACGCCGTCGCGGCCGACGCGCATGTGGTGCTGATGCTGACCGCCAGCGCGGCCGGCGATCCGAGCTGGCCCGACCGTCCTGTCTAGCCTTCGGCCTGCAGCCGCAGTAGGAGGCGAGCCCCTTACTTCGCGTCGCTGTAGACCGTGGCGCGCGACACGCCCATGTGCGCCGCGGCAATCTCGGCGCCCCGGCGGACCTCCAGCATGCCGGCCTTCTTCAGTTCCTGCACCAGCTGCTTGCGGTCGGCGGGCTTCAGCGAGCGCGACGTGGTCGCGCGCGACGCCGCGAACTCGTCGATGCGCGCGTGGATGCGGTCCGAGTGGTTGCCGCCGCTCTCGAGGTGCTCGTGCACATCCTTGTCGTCGATCTTTGTGAACTGCGAGATCGCGCTCTGGAAGCTCTGGAACAGCGTGAGGTCGACGTTGAGGCACAGCGCGGCCACGTATTCGCCGCTGTCGTCCTTGATGCCGATGGACGTGCTCTTGACCTTGCGCCCGTCGGGAAAGGTGTTGGCGTAGTTCGCGATCACCGCCGGAAACTCCGGGTCGCGGATGCGAGCGAGGCCCAGCTCGGTGACCGGCTGGCCGACCTCGCGGCCGCTCAGGCTGTTCTCGATGGCGTAGATCGCGTTCTTCGGGTTGCTCAGGTCGTGCACCACCACTTCGCAGAAGGGCGCAAAAGTCTGGCCCAGGCCTTCGGCCATGTTGCGCAGCATGTCCAGGAGCTGCTTGTTCGGCTTCTTCTTCATGCCGTGGAATGTATCCAGCTCTGGACGGACAATCCAATTCATACAAAAAGTACAGTGTTGGATGTATTATCTAATTTTGTACTGGAGCCCGCGAATGACCGCGAGAGAACGCGCACGCTATGTCGATCCCCGCACCGGCAGGCACTACGACCTGTCCGAACGCCGATGGCGCTCCGACGACGGCCACCCGATGATGGTCACGCCGCTGCCCGGCATCGGGCGCGACGACATCGATTCGCGCGTCCGCTCGCTGTGGCGCTACCGCGCGGCGCTGCCCGTGGCGATCGACCAGCCCGCGAGCATGGGCGAAGGCTGCACGCCGCTGGTGCAGAAGCGGTGGGGCGGCTTCGAGCCCTACTTCAAGCTCGAGTGGTTCAATCCGACCTGCAGCTTCAAGGACCGAGGCGCGGCGGTGATGATGTCTTTCCTGCGGCAGATCGGCGTCGATGCGGTGCTGGAAGACAGCTCCGGCAATGGCGGCGCGGCGATTGCGGCGGCCGGCGCGGCGGCGGGCATGCGCGTGAAGGTGCTCGCGCCGAGCTACACGCCCGCGCCGAAGGTGGCGCAGATCCGGGCCTTCGGCGCGGAGGTACAACTGGTGCCGGGGCCGCGCGAAGAGTCCGAATACGAGGCGGTGCGCCAGTCGGAATCGATCTTCTACGCGAGCCACAACTGGCATCCGTTCTTCCTGCAGGGTACGAAGACGCTGGCCTACGAGCTGTGGGAAGACCTGGGCTTCACCGCGCCCGACAACGTCGTGATTCCGACCGGCGCGGGCAGCAATGTGCTCGGCTGCTGGATCGGCTTCAAGGAACTGCTGGCGGCGGGGCAGATCGCGAAGCTGCCCCGCATCTTCGTGGCGCAGCCGCTGAACTGCTCGCCGATCGATGCGAGTTTCATGGCGGGCGCCGAGACGCTGGTGGAGCGCATCGTGCGGCCGACGATTGCCGAAGGCACGGCGATCAGGCGGCCCGTGCGCCTGCAGGAAATCCTGCAGGCGCTGCGCGAGACGGATGGCAAGACGGTGGCGCTGACCGAGGAGCAGATCGCGGCGGCGGTGCGCCGGCTGGCAGCGAGCGGGCTCTACGCGGAGCCGACGTCCGCCTCGGCAGCGGCGGCCATCGAGGTGCTGGCGCAGCGCGGCGACATCAAGGCCAGCGAGACGACGGTCGCGTTGCTGACAGGCACTGGCCTGAAATCGACGCAGTTCATGACCGAGCTGTTCGGCGCCGCCGTCGCCGTGTAGTCAGCACTACCAGGGCCACGCGATGCGTGTGCCCGTTCCCGTTTCGTCGGCGCGCGCATGCAGCAGGCGAGCGACGGTCAGGTCCTGCAGCGCGAGGCCGGTCATGTCGAAGACGGTGATGTCGGCGAGGGCTCGCTCGAAGGGCGTCTTGCCGCTCAGCAGGTCGCCCAGTTCGATGCATGCCGTGTCGGGCGCCCATTGGGTTTCGCCGATCTGCTGCGCCTGCGTCCGGTCGTCGACGAACAGCCGCACGCGCGGCAGCAGGCCGTCGGGAAGTTCGCGCTTGCCCCGGGTGTCCGCGCCGACGCAGTTCAGGTGCGTGCCGGGCCGAACGGCTTCGAGATCGAAGAGCGCGCCGCCGCCGCCCGGGGTGGCGGTGATCACGATGTCGCTTCGGGCGACTGCAGCGTTGCGGTCGGTGGCCGGCGCGATGTTGCAGCGGCCGGCGAAATGCGCCTCGAACGCCGCATTGCGCTGGCCGTTTGCGCTCACATAAAGAACCTCGCGCAGCGAGGGCATCAGCCGCAGCGCGAAGTCGAGCTGGATGCGCGCCTGTACGCCGGTGCCGAAAAGGCACAGCCGCGTGCTGTCGGCACGTGCGAGCTGCTGCAGGCCGAGCCCGCCTGCCGCGCCGGTGCGCACGGTCGTCACCGTGTTGCCGTCGATGACGCACAGCGGCCGGCCTGTCGCGGGGTCGATCAGCAGGATCGTCGCCTGGTGCGGCTCGCCGCCGCGCTGCCGGTTGTCCGGCCAGAAGCCGGCGGCCTTGAAGCCGAGCAGGTCCTGGACCTGCACGTCGCCGGACTTGATGCCGAATACCCCACCCGTGCGCAGCGGCTCGCGCACGACCGGAAAGACGCGGCCCTCGCGTTCGCTGTGCAGCACGAAGGCCTCGCGCACGGCCTGCAGCACGTCGTCGGGGGAGAGGAGGGTGTCGACCTGGTGCTTGTCGAGCAGCAGGAGCTGGGCATTGGAAGGCGCGATCGCGGATGTCATTTGGAAATATTATCTACTTCCAGACAAAACATCAAACTCCGGGCATTGGCGGGCTGTCAGCGTCCGGTGTGAACCTTGATCCGGATGGTCGCCACGTCCCATCCCCGGTTCTTGAGCCGCGTCACCAGCATCGGCGACAGCTGGCGCAGCTTGGCGGCCGCGGCGCTGCCCTTGACCAGCAGGCACCAGACGTCGCCCTCTGCGGGTCCGGCCTGGATGGCGCTGCGCATGGCCGGCGGGATCAATCCCTCGACGGCCTTGAGCCGCTCCGCAGCGTCGCGTGCGCGCGCCATCAGGCTGCCCAGGGTGGGCGAGCCTTCCGCTGCGTCCTGCAGCGAGATGGGAGGGGGCGTGCGGCGATACATGGGTAATCCAGGGGTTAGAAACAAGACAGCTAAAATGCCCGGTTTGCCGGCGTTCGCGCCGGAAAAAGGCCGCTTGCTTTCAAGCTTGATTTTGAAGCGGGCGCGCCCAACTGCTTTCACCATATCTTAGGGAATCCGGTCGCAGTGCCTGCCGTATCAGGCGCCCGCCCATCTCCACCCAATGGCAACCAACTTCCTGACCCAGATCTTCGGCAGTCGCAACGACCGGCTCCTCAAGCAGTATCGCAAGACGGTGGAACGCATCAATGCGCTCGAACCCGAGTTCGAGAAGCTCAGTGACGATGCGCTGCGCGCCAAGACACAGGAGTTCAAGGACCGCATCGCCAAGGGCGAAACGCTCGACGACCTGCTGCCGGAAGCCTTCGCCACCGTGCGCGAAGGCTCCAAGCGCGTCATGAAGATGCGCCACTTCGACGTCCAGCTGCTCGGCGGCATGGCGCTGCACAACGGCAAGATCTCCGAAATGCGTACCGGCGAAGGCAAGACGCTGACCGCCACGCTGCCGGTGTACCTGAATGCGCTGTCGGGCCAGGGCGTGCACGTGGTCACGGTGAACGACTACCTGGCCAACCGCGACGCGACCTGGATGGGCCGCCTCTACAACTTCCTCGGTCTCTCGGTGGGCATCAACCTGCCGCAGATGCCGCGCGAGGAAAAGCAGGAGGCCTACCGCAGCGACATCACGTACGGCACGAACAACGAATACGGCTTCGACTACCTGCGCGACAACATGGTCTACGAGCCCGGCGACCGGGTCCAGCGCGGGCTGAACTATGCGATCGTCGACGAAGTGGATTCGATCCTGATCGACGAGGCCCGCACGCCGCTGATCATCAGCGGCCAGGCCGAAGACCACACCGACCTTTACCTTGCCATCAACAAGGTGGTGCCGCTGCTCACCAAGCAGGAAGGCGAAGCCGATCCGCGCACGGGCGAGGGCGTCACGGTGCCCGGCGACTTCACGGTCGACGAGAAGACCCACCAGGTGTTCCTGACCGAAGACGGCCACGAGAATGCCGAGCGCATCCTGGGCGAGCTGAAGCTGATTCCCGAGGGCGCATCGCTCTACGACCCGGCCAACATCACGCTGATGCATCACCTGAATGCGGCGCTGCGTGCACGCCACCTGTACCACCGCGACCAGCACTACGTGGTGCAGCAGGGCGAGGTGGTCATCGTCGACGAATTCACCGGCCGCCTGATGACGGGCCGCCGCTGGAGCGACGGCCTGCACCAGGCCGTGGAAGCCAAGGAAGGCGTGGAGATCCAGGCCGAGAACCAGACGCTGGCTTCCATTACCTTCCAGAACTACTTCCGCCTGTACGGCAAGCTGGCCGGCATGACCGGCACGGCCGATACCGAAGCCTACGAGTTCCAGGAGATCTACGGCCTCGAGACCGTCATCATCCCGCCCAACCGCGTCAGCAAGCGCGAAGACCAGCTCGACCGCGTCTACAAGACGACGCGCGAGAAGTACGAGGCGGCCATCCAGGACATCCGCGAGTGCTACGAGCGCGGCCAGCCGGTGCTGGTGGGCACCTCGTCCATCGAAAACTCGGAAATCATCGACGGCCTGCTCACGCAGGTGGGCCTGCCGCACCAGGTGCTGAATGCCAAGCAGCATGCGCGCGAAGCCGACATCGTGGCGCAGGCCGGCCGCACGAAGATGATCACCATCGCGACCAACATGGCCGGCCGCGGCACCGACATCGTGCTGGGCGGCAACATCGAGAAGATGATCGAGGCGATCGAGAACGACGAAGGCCGCGATGAAGCCACCAAGCAGGCCGACATCGAGCACGTGCGTGCCGAGTGGGCCAAGGACCACGAGTTCGTCAAGTCGCTCGGCGGCCTGCGCATCATCGCGACCGAGCGCCACGAATCGCGCCGCATCGACAACCAGCTGCGCGGCCGTTCGGGCCGCCAGGGCGACCCGGGCTCCTCGCGCTTCTACCTGAGCCTGGACGATCCGCTGATGCGCATCTTCGCGGGCGACCGCGTGAAGGCGATCATGGACCGCCTGAAGATGCCCGACGGCGAAGCCATCGAGGCCGGCATCGTCACGCGCAGCATCGAGAGCGCGCAGCGCAAGGTCGAGGCGCGCAACTTCGACATCCGCAAGCAGCTGCTCGAATACGACGACGTGTCGAACGACCAGCGCAAGGTGATCTACCAGCAGCGCAACGACATCCTCGATGCGGGCGACCTCACGGCGCAGATCGCGGCGCTGCGCGAAGGCTGCTTCACCGACCTCGTGCGCCAGTACGTGCCCAGCGAATCGGTCGAAGAGCAGTGGGACCTGGACGGGCTCGAGAAGAGCTTGTTCAACGAGTGGGGCATCGACATGCCGCTCAAGAAGGAAGTCGAAGCCTCGGACGCCATCGCCGACGATGACATCGTCGAGAAGGTGCTCAAGAACGCCAACGAAACCTTCGACGCCAAGGTCGCGCTGATCGGACAGGAGAACTTCACCCAGTTCGAGCGCATGGTGCTGCTGCAGAGCATCGACACGCACTGGCGCGAGCACCTGGCCTCGCTCGACTACCTGCGCCAGGGCATTCACCTGCGCGGCTATGCGCAGAAGCAGCCCAAGCAGGAATACAAGCGCGAAGCCTTCGAGCTCTTCGGCCAGCTGCTCGACTCGGTGAAGAACGAAGTCACGCGCCAGCTGATGACAGTGCGCGTGCAGTCGGGCGAGCAGCTCGAGGAAGCCGCGGAAGCGATGGAAAACCGTGGCGAGAACGTCTCGAACATCACCTACTCGGCACCGACCGAGACGGGCGAGGTCGAGATCCGCGTAGACGAGGAAAACCAGCGCCGCATCGCGGCTGCCGGCCTGGGCGCGCTCAGCGCGGAGGCCGCGGCTTTCGCGCGCGTCGGCCGCAACGATCCGTGCCCCTGCGGCAGTGGCAAGAAGTACAAGCAGTGCCACGGCAAGCTCAGCTGACCCCGCAACCCATTCGTTAGAGAAATCGCCATGCCAGTGAACCTGTCCGCTCCCGATCCTGCCGCCTTGTTCGCGGTGCCCGGCGTCCGCATCGGCGTGGCCGAAGCAGGCGTACGAAAGGCCAACCGCAAGGACCTGACGGTCGTGCTGATCGACGAAGGCTCGGCGGTCGGCGGGGTGTTCACCCAGAACCGTTTCTGCGCCGCGCCGGTGCAGGTCTGCCGCGACCACCTGGCCGCGAACTACGGCATCCGCGCGATGGTGATCAACACCGGCAATGCGAACGCCGGCACGGGCGAAGACGGCCTGATGCGCACGCGCTCCACCTGCATTGCGCTCGCGCGCAAGCTGGAGATCGCGCCCGAGCAGATCCTGCCGTTTTCCACCGGCGTGATCATGGAGCCGCTGCCCGTCGACCGCATCGAGGCGGGCCTGCCGGCCGCACTGGCCGATGCCGATGCGAACCACTGGGCGCGCGCGGCCGAGGGCATCATGACCACCGACACGATCCCCAAGGCCTTCAGCCAGCAGGTGCAGATCGGCGGTGCCACGGTCGCCATCACCGGCATCAGCAAGGGTGCCGGCATGATCCGCCCGAACATGGCGACCATGCTGGGCTTCATGGCGACCGACGCGAAGATCGATCCCTCGCTGATCCAGCCGCTGGCCAAGCTGTTGGCCGATGCTTCGTTCAACCGCGTGACCATCGACGGCGACACCTCGACCAACGACTCGTTCGTGGTCATCGCCACGCAGAAGGCGGCGCACGCCCCCATCACCTCGCTCGACTCGGCCGATGGCCAAGCGCTGGTGGCCGCGATGCAGAATGTGGCTCGCCAGCTGGCGCAGGCCATCGTGCGCGACGGCGAAGGCGCGACCAAGTTCATCACCATCCAGGTCGACGGCGGCAAGGACGCTGCCGAGTGCAGGCAGGTGGCGTACGCGGTGGCGCATTCGCCGCTGGTCAAGACGGCCTTCTATGCCAGCGACCCGAACCTGGGCCGCATCCTCGCGGCTGTGGGCTACGCGGGCATTGCCGACCTCGACCAGACCGGCATCGACCTGTTCCTCGACGACGTGCACGTGGCGGTCAAGGGCGGGCGCAACCCGTCGTACCGCGAGGAAGACGGCCAGCGCGTGATGAAGCAGAGCGAGATCACTGTGCGCATCGGCCTGGGCCGCGGCAATGCCAGCGAGACCGTGTGGACCTGCGACTTCAGCCACGAATACGTGACGATCAACGCCGACTACAGATCCTGATGACCCCCACGCTCCGCACTTCGTGTCGTCGCTGCCCCCCGAGGGGGCGCTCTACGCTCTTCGGACGGCCGGGCGGGCGCAGATGAACGAGCAGTTCCAGAAGCTGCTCGAGCGCGCCGAACAGCTGATCGGCCGCATCGAGTCGATCCTGCCGCAGCCCCTGGCCGCGCCCGCCGACTGGAACGCGTCGATCGCCTGGCGCTACCGCCGCCGCAGCTCGGGCCACGGCGTGCTCGAGCCCGTGAAGCACGTGGCCGCGATGGCACTCGACAGCCTGAAGGAAATCGACGTCCAGAAGGAAAAGATCGAGCGCAACACCCGCCAGTTCGTCGAAGGCAAGCCGGCCAACAACGTGCTGCTGACGGGCGCGCGTGGCACGGGCAAGTCGTCGCTGATCCGCGCCTGCCTGCAGGCCTACGCGCCGCAGGGCCTGCGCCTGATCGAGGTCGACAAGGCCGAACTGACCGACCTGCCCGACATCGTCGAGGTGGTCTCGCAGCGGCCCGAGAAGTTCATCGTGTTCAGCGACGACCTGAGCTTCGACGAGGGCGAGCCGGGCTACAAGGCGCTCAAGTCGATCCTCGACGGCTCGATCGCGGCCTCGACGCCCAACGTGCTGATCTACGCGACCAGCAACCGGCGCCACCTGCTGCCCGAGTACATGAAGGACAACCTCTCGTACACCCACACCGAGGATGGCGAGGTGCATCCGGGCGAAGTGATCGAGGAAAAGATCTCCCTGTCGGAGCGCTTCGGCCTCTGGGTGAGTTTCTATCCCTTCAGCCAGAACGAGTACCTGGCGATCGTCGCGCAGTGGCTCTCGTCGTTCGGCGTGGACAAGGCTGCCATCGAGGCCGCGCGGCCCGAGGCGCTGGTCTGGGCACTGGAGCGCGGTTCGCGCAGCGGCCGCGTGGCCTACCAGTTCGCGCGCGACTACGCGGGCCGGAGCAACGCGTGACCGAAGCGCGCAAGCACACCGAGGTCGCGGTTGGCGTGCTGATCCGCCTGTCCGACGACGCACTGCTGCTCTCGACCCGGCCCGAAGGCAAGGCCTATGCGGGCTACTGGGAGTTTCCCGGCGGCAAGATCGAGGCGGGCGAGACGGTCGAACAGGCATTGCGGCGCGAGCTGCATGAAGAGCTCGGCATCACCATCGACGGCGCCGAAGTCTGGAAGGTCACGGAGCACGACTACCCGCATGCGCTGGTGCGCCTGCACTGGTGCAAGGTCACGGCCTGGAGCGGCGAGTTCGAGATGCGCGAGGGCCAGCAGATGGCCTGGCAACAGCTGCCGCTGGAGGTGGCGCCGGTGCTGCCGGGTGCCTTCCCGGTGCTGCAATGGCTGTGCGAAGAGCGTGGCCTGCCGTTCGTGGCGCCGCCGGTTGTCGCGCCGGCTTCCTGATTGATGCACCCCAAGTACCGTCCGGACATCGACGGGCTGCGCGCCATCGCGGTGAGCTCCGTGCTGGTTTACCACGCCTTCCCGAAGGCGCTGATGGGCGGTTTCGTCGGGGTCGACATCTTCTTCGTGATCTCGGGTTTCCTGATCACGACCATCATTCTCCAAAGCCTCGCGGCGGGCGACTTCACCTACCGCGACTTCTACGAGCGGCGCATCCGGCGGATCTTTCCGGCACTGATCGTTGTGTTGCTGGCAACGCTGCTTGCCGGCTGGTACCTGCTGCTGTCCGACGAGTTCGCCGAGCTGGGCAGGCAGACCGTGGGCGGCACGACGTTCGTCGCCAACCTGGTGTTCTGGGGTGAATCGGGCTACTTCGACACGGCCGCCGAAACCAAGCCGCTGCTGCACCTGTGGTCGCTGGGCATCGAGGAACAGTTCTACATCTTCTGGCCGCTGCTGCTTGGGCTCGCATGGCGCAAGCGCTGGCCGATCGTGCGCGTGGTGCTGGCGGTGGCGGCGGTCTCGTTCGTGGTGAACGTGGCGACGGTGCACCCGCTGCCGGCGGCGTCGTTCTACTCGCCGGCCTCCCGTTTCTGGGAGCTGATGGTCGGCGGCATCCTGGCCTGCATGCGGCTGCGCCCGCCGGCGCCCAGCGCATGGCGCAGCCATGTGCAGTCGGTGCTGGGCGTCGGGTTGATCGTGCTCGGTCTGGTGATGATCCGCAGCAACAAGGCGTTCCCGGGCTGGTGGCCGCTGCTGCCCACGCTGGGCGCGGTGAGCTGCATCGCGGCGGGGCCGGCCGGCGTGCTGAACAGGTACCTGCTGTCGAACCGCGTGATGGTGTGGGTCGGCCTCATCAGCTATCCGCTGTACCTGTGGCACTGGCCGCTGCTGGCGTTCGTGCGCATCGTGGAAGCCGATCCGCTGCATCCGGTGCCGGCCTACCGCGCCGCCGCGTTGGTGGCGAGCGTGCTGCTGGCCTGGGCGACGTACCGCTTCGTGGAGCGCTTCGCGAGGAATCGTCCGGGTGCAGGCACGTTGAAGGCGCTGGGCGCCGGCATGGTGCTGGTGGCCGTGGCGGGCGCCGCCATCTTCCTGGGCGTGCCCGAGCCGCGCAACAGCAGCCCCAAGCTGCAGACCGTGGCCAACGCCACGCTGGACGCCGATTACTACGGGGGCTTCAAGCTCGACCAGATCGGCGAGCAACTGATCTACAAGGTCGGTGGCGGGCCTAGGCGGGTGCTGTTCCTGGGCGACAGCCACGTGCAGCAGTACGCGCCGCGCGTGATGGAACTCGCACGCACGCTGGCGATGGAAGGCAAGTCGGCCTGGTTCGCGACCCAGGGCGCCTGCCCCGCGGTGCCCGGCGTGTACGCGGACAAGAACATCGGCTGCGCCGAGCGGCGCGACGCGATGCTGGCCTATGCGCTGGGCCCCGAGGTCGACTCGGTGGTGATCGGCGGTTGCTGGAACTGCTACTTCGTCGGCCAGGGCGCCACCGACTACTACTTCCGCGACAGCAGCAACAAGATCCACCCGTTCCAGAACGGCGACGGCATCGAGCGTTCGCTGGCTTCGATGGAGTCCACGCTGCGCGAGCTGGCGCGCCACAAGAAGGTCTACCTGCTGCTCGACAACCCTGCCGGCACGGAGTTTTCGCCGAAGCGCCTGATCGAGGGCAGCCGCCTGACGCACATGGAGGTCATGACCTCGACGCCGACGGCGCCGCTGCCGGCCGACCAGAAGCAGCTCAATGACCGGCTGCGCGCGATCGCAGCCGCGAGCGGGGCCGAAGCCATCGACGCCATGGCGGTGCTGTGCAAGGCCGACCAGTGCTTGCGCACGATGCCCGACGGTTCGCCCGCCTACAAGGACGCCGACCACCTGCGCCCACGCTACACCCGGGAAGAGGCGAGCTACTTCGACCGCACGGTGCGCACCGCGCCTGCCGCACAGCAGCCGTCGCGCTGAGCGGGCCTTCGCCAACCATGCATCCCAAGTACCGCCCCGACATCGACGGCCTGCGTGCCATCGCGGTGGGCTCGGTGCTGGCGTACCACGCCTTTCCGAGCCTGCTGCCGGGCGGCTTCATCGGGGTCGACATCTTCTTCGTGATCTCGGGCTTCCTGATCACGACCATTCTTCTGCAGAGCCTGGCCGCGGGCGATTTCAGCTACCGCGATTTCTATGCGCGGCGCATCCGGCGCATCTTTCCTGCGCTGGTGCTGGTGCTGCTCGCGACGCTGGCTTTCGGCTGGTATGTGCTGCTGCCGGGCGAGTTCTCGCAGCTCGGCAAGCAGACCACCGGCGGGGCCGCCTTCTTTGCCAACCTCGTCTTCCTGGGTGAGGCGGGCTACTTCGATGCGACGGCCGAGACCAAGCCGCTGTTGCATCTGTGGTCGCTGGGCATCGAGGAGCAGTTCTACATCTTCTGGCCCCTGCTGCTGGGGCTGGCCTGGCGCAGGCGCTGGCCGATGCTGCGCGTGACGCTGGCGGTGGCGGTGATCTCGTTCCTGGTCAACGTGCTGACCGTGCAGCCGCACCGCGCGGCGGCGTTCTATTCGCCGCTGTCGCGTGCGTGGGAGCTGATGGCCGGCGGCCTGCTGGCGGCGATGCGGCTGCAGGCCGCCAGCAATGGTTCGGCGCAGCCGCGTCCGTGGACGAAGCATGTGCAGTCCGTCGTCGGCATGGGCCTGATCGTGCTCGGCCTCTTCATGACGCGCAGCACCAAGGCGTTTCCGGGCTGGTGGGCGCTGCTGCCGGTGCTGGGCGCGGTGAGCTGCATCGCCGCCGGTCCCAACGGCGTGCTCAACCGGTATCTGCTGTCGAACCGCGTCATGGTGTGGATCGGGCTGATCAGCTATCCGCTGTACCTCTGGCACTGGCCGCTGCTTTCGTATGCGCGCATCGTGGCGGGCGGGGAGCCGCCGCTGCAGGTGCGCATCGTGCTGGTGGTGGCGGCAGTGGTGCTGGCCTGGGCCACTTATCGTTTCCTGGAACGCTTCGTCAAGCTTCATCTCTCGCAAGGCATGCTGCGCGGACTCGCGGGCGGCGGCGCGGCGCTGGCGCTGGCCGGCGCGCTGGTCTTCCTGGGGACGCCTCCTCCGCGCAACGACAGCCAGGCCCTGCAGGCGGTGGCCGACGCGACGCGCGAAGACAACTACTACGGCGGCTTCGAGGAGACCGCGCTGGGCGGGCAGTTCGTCTACCGCGCCGGCAGCGGCAGGCACAACGTGCTGCTGATCGGCGACAGCCACGTCGAGCAATACGCACCGCGCGCGCTCGAGCTGGTGCGCACGCAGCCCGGCAGGGCCCGCACGGTGTACTTTGCGACCAAGGGCTCGTGCCCGCCCGTGCCCGGCCTGTTCAGTAGCGCCGACACGGGGTGCGAGGAGCGGCGCCAGGCCGTGCTCGACCTGGCGCTCAAGCCGGACATCGATTCGGTGGTGATCGGGGGCTGCTGGAGCTGCTATTTCACCGGCGCCGGGCCCACGGTGAACTACTTCCTGGACGACCGGAAGGCCGTGCACCCGTTCCTCAACGGGGACGGCATCGAGCTGTCGCTGAAGTCGCTGGGCGAGGTGCTGAAGCGCCTGTCGGCGCACAAGACGGTCTACCTCGTGCTCGGCAATCCGGTCGGGATGGATTTCGATCCGCTCAAGCAGATCCAGGGCAGCCGGCTCGGAGGCATGACGGCCGCCGGCGGACAGCTCAAGGCCCCGATGCCGCAAGACCAGGCCGTGCTCAACGCGCGGCTGAAGCAGGTGGCCGAGGCCAACGGCGCACGGGTCATCGAGCCTTTTGCGAGCCTGTGCGCCGATGGCCAGTGCATTCGCAGCATGCCCGACGACGGGTCGCCGGCCTACAAGGACATCGGCCACCTCCGGCCCAGGTATGCACGCAGCTTTGCGACGTACATCGACCCTGCATTGCTCGACGAGGACGCCGGCGGCAAGTAGCCCTGCGGCGGCCTACTGGATCTTCGGGTCGCCGAAAGGCTCGTCGTCCGGCGGCGCTTCGGCCGGCATGCGGAATTCTTCGCTGGCCCAGGCGCCCAGGTCGACGCCCTTGCAGCGCGCGCTGCAGAAGGGCCTGTAGGCGTTGCTCGGCGCGTAGATGCTGTCGCCGCCGCATGTGGGGCAGCGGACGATCCGCTCGCCCTTGCTGTTCAACCGCGTTGTCATGCGCAGAGGGTCAGCTCGAAGGGCGCGTCGTTCGAGCTTTGATGAAGGCGGTCGTCCGCGTCGTGGTGCATCAGGCGCACCGAGACCATGAGGCGGTTGCCGCTGATTTCAGGGATCAGGCCGAGCTTGGGGTCGATGCGCAGGCGCAGCAGCTGGAAGCTGCGGCCCTGCGGCAGGTTCTGCTGGAACTGGCCATTGCTGGCGATCACCTTGTAGGGCACGTCGGCGTCGCGCAGCAGCTTGAGCAGCAGGTAGATCGACGAGGCCAGCGGTGAGAGGGTGTTCGACCAGCGTTCGAGATCGGCGCGGCGGCTGGCGGCGGGGCGGTGCTGCCAGGCGTAGTAGGCGGGCAGGTCGAACTCGCAGGTGCCGCCCGGGATGCCGGCGCGGCTGCGAATGCTCATGAGCCACTCGTTCTCGGTCAGCGCCTGGCCGGCTTTGCCGGCCACGCTGTTGAGGGCGGTGAAGTTGCCTTCGAGCTGGCCGACGACCTGGTCGAGCACGGCCTCGGCGATGGCCGGATTACCCCGGTAGCTGTTGAAGACGTTCTTGTGCTTGTCGAGGTCGCGCAGCACGTCGGCCTTGAGGTCGGCGCGCGCGGCGACGTCCATGATCTCGAAGATCGTGACCAGGGCGTAGTGATGGGACAGCGGCGATTCAGCGGGCACCAGCTCGCCGAGGCGGCGAAACAGGTGCTCCAGCCGCAGGTACGTGCGGATGCGCTCGTTGAAAGGGTACTCGTAGAGGATCACGCGTATCGGTTTTTCACGTCGGGTTCGGGCTCATTGCGATTTGGCGACCGGTGGCGGGAACACCTCGCGCACAGCCTCCAGCATACGCTGCCCAAAAAGAATGTAACCCCGGGTCGAAACGTGGGTCTCGTTGGCGGGGAAAAGATCCTTCACCTTGAATCGGTTCTGCTCGGCCAGCGCAAACAGGTCCGGCCCGATATTTTGCGGGTTGAATGCGGCGCGGAATGCATCGGCATGGTTTTGTTGCAAATACACGGTGGTCTTGTTGGGCACGACCATCCACATCACCTTGTAGGGTGCGGCCGTGCGCTCGAAGCGCTTCATGAATTGCGCGGACTCGGCTGTCAGCGCCGCGTTGACACGGTCTTCGGCGGTCATCAGCAGTTTGTCGCAGGCGCGGTGGCTGAACTGCTTGCAGCCATCGGGCACCACGCGCGCGTCGATCAGCGGACCCCAGCGCTCGGGCGTGTTGGTCCAGCTGTCGGAGGCCAGGATGGCCTTGGTGTTGTGGTACGTGAACCAGCCGCTGAGCAGCTGGGCATCCCAGTTGAGCTGGAAGCCGGGCGCCGGCCTGGCCGGGTTCTCGAACGGCGGCGGCGTCGGCTTGAAGGCGTGCTTCATCGCCTTGCAGCTCTCGGACTTCTCGATGCGGTCCTGCAGCAGGCGCTCGATGCTCTCGACGATCACGACCTTGCCCTTGAAGCCCGACTTCTCGAGCCAGCCCGGGAAGTCGTCGCACAGCGTGCCGCCGAGATTGTCCCAGTGGGTGGTCGTCATCTTGTAGCCTGCGCCCACGAGGGACGCCTGCCAGGCGTAGCGCACGGAGAAGCTGTCGCCGATCACCAGGATGTCGGATTCGTTGATTGGCCAGGTCTTGACGTCGGCGTCGGGAATCGGCGGCGGTGGCACTTGCCAGCCGAATTCGCGCTCCGAGATGCGGCCGATGCGGGTCAGGTCGCCGTAGGGAACGGGGGTGAAGAGGCTGGCGACCAGCAGCGCGCAGCACACCAGGTAGCCCGCGGCGAAGATGCGAAGCCAGGTCCTGGCCGATTTCGTGTCTTCCATCTCAGCTCTCCACTGCACTCCGAATGGTCTCCAGCGCATGAACCGGGCATGCTCCATTCGCGGGACGCCGTGGAACCGGCTTTGCCGGGCCACCGGCGTCGCCCCCGGCGAGGGGGTAGGAGAAGCGACACGAAGTGCGCGAAGCCTGGGGGAGATTCATTTCAGAACTGGAAATAGAGGAACGGGCTGTAGCTGCCGAACTTCGACACGCACAGGCCAAAAAGATAGACGCAGCCCAGGCCCGTGACCCAGGTGGCCAGGCGCTGGAGGCGGGGGCGTCCGGCCAGGCCCGCGACGTTGGGAATCCAGCGGTCGAGCGTGATGGTGGGCGGCAGCGCCAGGCAGATCACCAGGCCGGCGAAGACGGTCTGGAAGAACTCGGGCTTGCGGAACGGCACGCGGAATTCGCTGAAGGCCGACACGGGCGCGCCGTGCAGGCCCAGCATGCCCTTGTAGATCTCGACGGCGGCCGTCATGCTGTCGGCCCGGAACACAACCCAGGCGATCATGACGCACAGGAAGGTGATGAACCAGCCGGCCACGCGGCCGAGCACCGTGCTTCCGGTCTTGCCGCGCCGGACCTTCGCGTTCCAGAAGTGGTTGACCATCAGGTACGCGCCGTGCAGTGCACCCCAGATGACGAAGGTCCAGGCCGCGCCGTGCCACAGGCCGCCCAGCAGCATCGTGAGAAAGAGATTGATGTAGCGCCGCGCCGGGCCCTTGCGGTTGCCGCCGAGCGGCACGTAGAGATAGTCGCGCAGGAAAGTCGACAGCGAGATGTGCCAGCGCCGCCAGAACTCGATCATGTTGGTCGACTTGTAGGGCGACCTGAAGTTGAGCGGCAGCTGCACGCCCACGCACAGCGACAGGCCCACCGCCATGTCGGAGTAGCCCGAGAAGTCGAAATAGATCTGCAGCGTGTAGGCCAGCACACCGAACCAGGCCGTGTACAGCGAGGGCATCACGCCTTCGTGCACGCCCTTGAACATCATGTCGGCGTACTGCCCGAGCGGGTCGGCGATCAGCATCTTCTTGGCCAGGCCGAAGACGAAGATGCCCAGTCCGAGCGCCACGTTGTTCGCGTTGAATCGGTAGGTGGCCGGATTGTTGAACTGCGGCATCATCTGCGCGTGATGCAGCACCGGGCCCGCGATCAGGTGTGGGAAATAGGTCACGAACAGCGCGTAGTGGACAAAGCTGCGCTCGTGCACCTTGCCCTGCCAGCAGTCGACCAGAAAGGCGATCTGCGTGAACGTGTAGAACGAGATGCCGATCGGCAGCACGATGTGCACCAGATCGATCTGCGAGAAGCCCGCAGCCGCCAAGCCGGCATCGACGTTTTCCAGGAAGAAGTTGGCGTACTTGAAGACGGCCAGCACCCCGAGGTTGACCACCAGCGCGATGATCAGCAAGGCCTTGCGATGCTTGTCCTCGCGGCCCGGAGAAGGCGTCAGCCGCAGCCCGAACCAGTAGTTGATGCAGATCGACCCCAGCAGGAGGGGCAGTGCCTTGACGCTCCACCACCCGTAGAAGAACAGTGACGCCAGTGCCAGGAAACCCGCCGCCGACCGGGGGCTGCGCGTACCGATCAGGAAGAAGCCGATCAGGACCAGCGGGAAGAAAACGAAGATGAAGGAATACGAATTGAAAAGCATCGTGAGGGGCGCTGAGGCGTGCGCCGTTTGACGTGGTCGTCGTGTAGCCGTCGCGGCGTCAACGCCAAATTATCGCGTGCCTGCCCGAATCCACCGTTCCCAGAGACCCTGAACCTGCTGGCCGAGTTCCTCCAGCGTCAGGGACTCGTTGAAAATGACCGCATCGGCGGCGGCCCGGCGTGCCGGGCGCGTGGCCTGCTGGGCAATCACCGCCTTGACCGCTTCGGGTGCCCAACCCGAGCGTGCGACGACGCGTTTCAGCTGCGTTTCCTCGGTGGCGTCGACCACCAGCACCCGGTCGACGAGGGCGCGCCAGCGGCCGGATTCGACGAGCAGGGGAACATCGAACACGACGACCGCGTCCTCGCCGGCGGCCGCGGCCAGGCGCTGCGTTTCGGCGCCGATCAAGGGGTGGAGGATGGATTCGAGGCGGGCCTTGGCGCCTGCATCCGCGAACACGATCTGCCGCATGGCGGCCCTGTCCAGGCCGCCGTCGGGGGCAATGATTTCGGCGCCGAAAGCGGCTTCGAGGGCCGGCATGGCAATGCCGCCCGGGAGCGCGATGGCCCGCGCGATGGCGTCGGTGTCCACCAGCACCGCCCCCTGGGCGACCAACAGCCCCGCGACGGTACTCTTGCCGCTTCCGATACCGCCCGTCAGGCCGATGCGCCGCACCATGCGGTGTATCAATGGATCAGTGCGCCGAGGGGAAAGGCGAACGGAATCCATTGCCTCACGATTTCGGGGCCCGCCACGAGGCAGACGAGGCCCGCGCCGGCCAGGAAGGGGCCGAAGGCGATGGGAATGTCCTTGTGCGCCAGTTTGCCGGCGACGCGCAGCGTCACACCGATCACCGCGCCCACCAGAGAAGAGACGAGGATGATCGCGATGAGGTAGTCGGCGCCGAGCCAGGCGCCCAGCGCGGCGAGCAGTTTGAAGTCTCCATAGCCCATGCCTTCCTTGCCCGTAACCAGGCGAAAGCCATGGTACACAAGCCAGAGGCTCAGGTAGCCGAACACGGCACCCCAGACGGCAGAGCTCAGCGGCACGCCGGTCCAGCCCATGGCCGCACCCACCAGGCCGAGCCAGAGCAGGGGGTAGTTGAGCGAGTCGGGCAGGAACTGGGTGTCGAAATCGATCAGGAACTGGCAGATCAGCAGGGCGCCGAATGCGGCCCAGAGCACCCCGGCCGGTGTGATGCCGAAACGCCAGGCGCAGAGCGCGAACAGCGCGCCCGTGACCAGTTCGACCAGCGGGTAGCGAGGACTGATCGAAGTCTTGCAAGACGCGCAGCGCCCGCGCAGCACGAGATAGCTCAGCACGGGGATGTTCTCGTACCAGCGGATCTTGTGCCCGCAGTTTCCGCAGCGCGATGCGGGGCGGGTCAGGTCGAAAGGGGGCTGCGCTTCGAGGACTGCGGCGGCCTTGTCGGCAGCCGCTTCCAGCCCCGCGGGAGGCGACACCTTTGGACCGAAGGCCAGCGACCACAGCGAGGGCGCATCCTTCGACGGCATGAGGTTGGCAACGGCATCGGCGAGCCAGTCGCGATACATCATCACCGGTGTGCGGTAGATGACGACGTTCATGAAACTGCCGATCAATAGCCCCAGCACACCGGCGAACGCGGTGTCGAACTCCCTCGAAACGAGCATCAGACGACCTGGCCGAGCTTGAAGATGGGCAGGTACATCGACACCACGATGCCGCCGATGATGGTGCCGAGGAACACGATGATGATGGGTTCCATCAGGCTCGAGAGGCCCGCGACCATGTCGTCCACTTCCGATTCGTAGAAGTCGGCGGCCTTGCCCAGCATGTGGTCGATGGAGCCCGATTCCTCGCCAATCGCGGTCATCTGGATCACCATCGACGGGAACAGGTTGGCGTTGGTCATGGCCGAGGTCAGGCTGGTGCCCGTGGAAACCTCCTGCTGGATCTTCGCCGTGGCGTCGCCATAGACACTGTTGCCCGAGGCGCCGCCCACCGAGTCGAGGGCCTCGACGAGGGGGACGCCCGCCGCGAACATCGTCGCAAGCGTTCGTGTCCAGCGTGCAACGCAGGATTTCTCGATCAAGGTGCCGAAGATCGGAATGCGAAGCAGCAGGCGGTCCATGACCTTCTGCACGCGCTCGTTGCGCTTCCACGCCTGCATGAAGAAGTAGAGGCCGCCGCCGATGCCGCCGAAGATCAGCCACCAGTACGAGACGAAGAATTCGCTCATGGCCATCACGAACAGCGTTGGTGCGGGAAGGTCGGCCCCGAACGAGGTGAACACCTGCTTGAACGCGGGAATCACGAAGATCATGATGATCGCGACCACCACAAAGGCCACGACCACCACCGAGGTCGGGTACATCAACGCCGACTTGATCTTGGATTTGATCGCCTCGGTCTTCTCCATGTACGTGGCAAGGCGGTCCAGCAGATCTTCCAGAATACCGGCCGCTTCGCCGGCCTCCACCAGGTTGCAGTAGAGGTTGTCGAAATACTTCGGGAACTTGCGGAAGGCGGCCGACAGCGAGGTGCCGGTTTCCACGTCGCTGCGGATGTCGTTGAGCAGCTTGGCCACGCTCGCGTTCGCATTGCCGCGCCCGACGATGTCGAAGGACTGCATCAAGGGCACGCCGGCCTTCATCATGGTCGCCAGCTGGCGCGTGAAGATGGCGATGTCCTTGGGCTTGATCGCCTTGCCGGAGCGCATGCGGCGCTTCTTGATCTTGGAGGCGAGCACGCCCTGGCGGCGCAGTGCAGCCTGTACCTGGTTTTCGCCGGCGGCCCGAAGTTCGCCGCGCACCGCCTTGCCGTTGCGGTCCTTGCCTTCCCATTCGAAGACAAATTCCTTGTGCGTGGGCTGGGAGCGGGTGGATGCCACTGTTGCCATTCGATCTCCGGTTCTCAGTGTGTGTTCGTTATTCGTTGGTGCAGGCCACCACTTCTTCCAGCGAAGTGAGACCTTGCATGACTTTTCGCAGACCCGACTGGCGCAGCGAACGCACGCCTTCTTTTTCGGACTGCTGAGCGATGTCGAGCGCGCTGCCGTCGCGCAGGATGATTTCCTGGATGGCTTCCGAGATCGGCATCACCTGGTAGATGCCCACGCGGCCCTTGTAGCCGCCGTTGCAGGCGGAGCAGCCGACGGGGCGGTAGGGCTTCCAGGTGCCGTCCAGATCTTCTTCCCTGAACCCTGCGTCGAGCAGCGTTTCGCGCGGAACGTCGGCCGGCATGCGGCAGAGGGTGCACAGCCGGCGGGTCAGGCGCTGCGCGGTAATCAGGATCACGCTCGATGCGATGTTGAACGGCGCGATACCCATGTTGCGCATCCGCGTGAGCGTCGTCGGCGCGTCGTTGGTGTGCAGCGTGGAGAGCACCAGGTGGCCCGTTTGCGCGGCCTTGATCGAGATGTCGGCGGTTTCGAGGTCGCGGATTTCGCCGACCATGATGATGTCCGGATCCTGCCGCAGGAAGGCGCGCAGCGCGGCCGCGAAGGTCAGTCCCGCCCGTTCGTTGACGTTGACCTGGTTGACGCCGGGCAGGTTGATTTCCGACGGATCTTCCGCCGTCGCGATGTTGACGCCCGGCTGGTTCAGCAGGTTCAGGCAGGTGTAGAGCGACACCGTCTTGCCGGAGCCCGTGGGACCGGTCACCAGGACCATGCCGTAGGGCCGGCCGATGGCGTGAAGGAGCCGTTCCTTTTCGTCTGCGTCGTAGCCCAGAGCGTCGATGCCCAGGCGCGCGCTGCTGGGGTCAAGGACACGAATGACGATCTTCTCGCCGAACAGCGTGGGCAAAGTGCTCACGCGGAAGTCGATGACGCGATCGGGCCCGATCTTGAGCTTCATGCGGCCGTCCTGCGGCACGCGCTTCTCCGAGATGTCGAGCCGCGAGATGACCTTGATGCGCGACGCCAGTTTGTCCTTGATGACGGTGGGCGGGCTGGCGATTTCGCGCAACTCGCCGTCGATCCGGAACCGTACGCGGTACTGGTGCTCGTAGGGCTCGAAATGGATGTCCGATGCGCGCATGCCGATCGCGTCGAGCAGCATCTTGTGGAGAAAGCGCACGACCGGCGCGTCTTCGACTTCGGCGACCGCCTGCTCGTTGCTGTCGCCCGAGGTGTCGGCCGTGACGTCGTCGAACTCGAACTCGCTGCCGACGATGTTGTTGATCGTTTCCGCTGCACTGACGGCGGCGGCTTCGATCATTCGCGACAGCTTGTCGTATTCCGCGATGACCCAGTCGACGCCCATCTGGGAAGCGAACTTGATCTTCTCTGCCGCCTGTTGGTCCGAGGGGTCGGCTGTTGCAACAATCAGACGGTTGTTGCGCTTGCTGAGGACGACGATGCGGTACGCATGGCACAGCTTCGGGTCGAGCAGGTCCTTGGGCAGGCGCTGGGGATCGATTGCGTCGAGGTCGAGCAGCGGGGCGCCGAAGGCGGTGGAAAGGGTGTGGGCGAGATCGGCGGCCGAGACGGCGCCAGAGCCGGTCAGCTCCGCGATGAAGCTGGTGCGGCCGCTCAGGGACTTCTGGTAGATGTCCTCGGCCACCCTGGCAGGAAGCTTGCCTGCCGACACCAGGGCGCGTGCAAGCCCCGGGAGGGCAATCTGCGAGGTTTCTTTAACTGGAAGTTCGGCTGCGGCCATTCAACGGATGAAAAAGATGTGAAAAAATGCTTCACGATCATCGCTGAACAGTCCTTTGCTGTAAATCGCTACACAGCAACAGGCATGGCCATTTACTTATGCCAGCCAACGGCTGGTCGGGGTGAGAGGATTCGAACCTCCGGCCTCTACGTCCCGAACGTAGCGCTCTACCAGGCTAAGCTACACCCCGATGGTTGCAAGAAAAAAGAGAAATCGTCCTAGATGCCAACTCAGGTGAGGTGTTCAGGCACGTCGCTCAAGCAACTGAGCCGCCAATTGTAGCAAACCTGAAGCATGCAAATTGGACGGGAGGTCCTTCAATGCATGAATTGCTCGCTGTGCCTCGGCGGCGGCGGCGGCGCGCGAGGCAGCAAGGGCGCCGGTTTCGCGCACGATCTCGACGATCTTGCCCAGCTGGGCGGTGTCGCCCGCTTGGATGGCGGCGCGCACCAGTTCGCTCTGCGCCGGGGTTCCGTGCTGCATCGCGAAGATGAGCGGCAGCGTGGTCTTGCCTTCGCGCAGGTCGTCGCCGACGTTCTTTCCTGTCTCGTTGGCATCGCCCGCGTAGTCCAGTACGTCGTCGATCACCTGGAAGGCGGTGCCGAGCGCCTGTCCGTAAGTGGCGCAGGCTTCCTCCACTTCGGCGGTGGCGCCCGCCAGCACGGCCGCCAGGCGGGTGCTGGCTTCAAACAGCTTCGCGGTCTTGGAGCGGATCACGCGCAGATAGGCGGCCTCATCCAGCGATGCGTCGTGCATGTTCATCAGCTGGAGCACCTCGCCCTCGGCGATCACGTTGGTTGCTTCGGCCAGGATCTGCATGACGCGCATGTTGTTGGCATCCAACATCATCTGGAACGCGCGCGAATAGAGAAAGTCGCCGACCAGCACGCTGGCCGGGTTGCCGAACGATTCGTTGGCAGTCGCCCGGCCGCGCCGAAGGGTCGATTCATCGACCACGTCGTCGTGCAGCAGGGTGGCTGTGTGGATGAACTCCACGACGGCCGCCAGATTGAAGCGCTGCTCGCCCGTATAGCCCAAGGCGCCCGACATCAGCAGCAGGAGCGCCGGCCGCAGGCGCTTGCCGCCAGCCGAGATGATGTATCTTGAAACTTGGCTGACCAGCGGCACGCCCGTGTCGAGGCGGCGGGCGATCACACGGTCGACTTCGACCATGTCGCCGGCAATCAGGTCCAGCACGGTGGCGGTGGGGGAGG